>CAZLBS010000169.1:7064-7376 GCA_964557505.1 uncultured Nitrospiraceae bacterium
ATCAGATTGGGCAGAAAGATTAGGAATGCGGCAGCGCCCCCAAGCCAAGGCCAAGGCGTGAGCAAATCGCGCCGAAGCGGCGTCATCAGCATTCCAGCAGCAATCCCGGCGCCCCACAGGACCATGGTGTGCTTGTTGAGCAGGCCCACGCCTGCGACCACGCCCGCAGCCAGCCAAAGGCGGGGCTCCTCGTGCTTGATCCGCAGCACAAGAACATAGGCACACAGCGTCCAGAAGAATTGTTCGAATACCGGAATGTTGAGCATGTTGCCCATGAATAAGTAGGCAGGCGCCAGCAAGACGCAGAGGCCC
>CAZLBS010000170.1:0-7369 GCA_964557505.1 uncultured Nitrospiraceae bacterium
CGGTATGGCAGCGTGGGCCATGAATTGGTGCGCTGGACCGACCGTACCGGTCATGACATGGTGCTTGGCATGACGCATGAAGAGGGCGTCGTGCACTTGTGCCGCCATGAAATCAGCAGTCACACGCAACTGCCCTTCATGGTCTATCAGATTCAGACGAAGTTCCGCGACGAGCCGCGCTCACGCGGCGGGCTCATTCGCGTGCGTGAATTCACCATGAAGGATGCCTATTCCTTTCACGCCACGCATCAAGATCTCGAGGCTTACTACGAGAAATGCTACGCGGCCTACGAGCGCATCTTTGCGCGGTGCGGCTTGCCGGAGGTCGTTGCAACCGAATCGGACTCGGGGATGATGGGCGGCTCAGTGGCGCATGAATTCATGTTGCTGTGCGATGCCGGGGAAGACCGCATCGCGGTATGTGAAGAGGCCGGCTACGTCGCCAATATGGAAGTGGCCACGGGCAGCGTTGCGCCATTCATCGAAGAACCCAAGCCGCTCGAGAAGGTGCACACGCCGAACACAACGACCATTGAAGAGGTGGCGGAGTTTTTGTGCATCGAGACCTGGCAGACGGCGAAGGCGGTTTTCTACGAGAACGATGCGGACGGAAAGCTGGTTCTGGCCGTATGCCGCGGCGACCGCGAGATCAATGAGGTGAAATTGGCGAAGGTGCTGGGCATGACGCCCGAGCCGGCGACCCCGGAGAAAATCAAGGCCTCGGGCTCGACGCCCGGCTACGCGTCGCCCATGGGGCTTGATGTGAATAAGGTGCGAGTCATCGTCGACCCGACGGCAGCTGAAAGCAACAACCTGTGCACCGGCGCCAACGAGGTGGACTACCATTACATCAACTTTAACTTGACGCGCGACTATCCGGAGGCCGCCATCCACGACATCATAAACGTGGCGGAAGGCGACGGCGCACCCAATGGCGAGGGCACCATTACCATCAAGCGCGGCATCGAGGTGGGCAACATCTTCCAGCTTGGGACCAAATACACCCAGTCAATGGGCATGACCTTTCAAGACGAGCACGGTGATTCCCATGTGCCGGTGATGGGCTGTTATGGCATCGGCGTCGGGCGCTTGATGAGTTCAGTGATGGAGGTGCGCCACGACAAGTTCGGCATTCAGTGGCCGCTGAGCATCGCCCCGTGGCAGGTGCAGCTGAACGCGCTCAAGATGGACGCCGAGGGCGTGCGCGATACGGCCGAACGGCTTTACAAAAATCTGGTGGGCGCAGGCCTCGAGGTGCTCTACGACGATCGCAATGCCCGGCCAGGGCCGCAATTCGCCGATGCTGATCTGCTGGGCATCCCGTTCCGCATCATCGTAGGCGAACGGAATCTCAAAGAAGGCAATCTCGAATGGAAACGCCGCGACACGGGGGACAGCGGCGTCCTGCCCGTAGAGGGCGCCGCGGCCACCATCAAGCAATGGGTCGAAGAAGAGATGGAGCGCTTCGCCTAGCAGCCTAGCTCGCGAGCGCCTGAACGTTGGTCATGGCTTGCATGAGGTTGCCGAGATCATCCGCGCGCTGCTCTTCGGGGTCTTCGGAGACGTACATGCCATAGAGTTTTGCGAAGGCCTCGCGGAAGCCTCGCCGGCTCATGTAATCCCGCCCTGCTGCCCCCATCGCCTTTACACGGGCCGGGTCTTGGCACAGTTGGGCCATGGCCTCGACGAGCGGCTCGACCTCGTTGCCCTTCACGATAAGCCCCGTTTCGCCGGGCAGTAGGTTTTCTTGCGGGCCGCCCTCATCGGTGACGATGACGGGGATGCCGCTGGCCTGGGCTTCCAAGACGACATTGCCAAAAGTGTCGGTGGTGCTGGGGAAGACGAGGAAGCCGCTGGAGGCATACAGCGCCGGCAACTCTTCGCCCTTGAGATAGCCGGTGAAAAGGGCGGGCGTTTCCTCGAGCAGGCCTTCCATTTCCTTGCGGTAGGGGCCGTCGCCACAGACAATAAGGCGTGCTTGGATGCCGCGCTCGAGCAGCGCCCGGTAGGCCACCGCCAGCAAATGCAGGTTCTTTTCCTTGGAGACCCGCCCGACGAAGAGCATGTTGGGCAAACCGTCCTGTATGCCGAAGCGTTCCGACAGGATGTTCGACTGTTTGCTGGGGTGGAAGCGGTCGATATCGATGCCGCGCGGGTAGACCTGCATCTTCTCTTCGGTCATCCCGTGCTCGATGAGAATCTGCGCCGTGGCCTTCGAAGGAACGAAGATGGTGTCCATTTGTTCGTAGAACCAGGACACCCCTTTCCAGAGGACGTCCTCCACGTACGAGTCGCCCGTGAGCGCCTTGCCATACTCGGGAATGGCGGTGTGGTAGGTACCGCTGATTGGGAGCTGCAGGATGCGCGCCACGCCGAGGGCCGCCAAGCCCACGGGGCCCGGGGTCGCGGCATGAATGTGCGTTATCCCCTCGTCGTAGCAGTACTTCAGCATTTGCATGAACGGGGGGACAAGCAACTTCAGTTCGGGATACTCGGGCACCTCGTGCACGCCTACCGGATCGAATTGCTTGACGCCGGGCTCGAACGGCGTGCTGTCGGCGAAACACGTGACGATGCGGTAGTCCTTGCCCAAGTCACGCCCGACAGCCAATTGCTGCTGCAGCGTACGCGCCACGCCGTTCACTTCTTTGAAGGTGTCGGTAAAGTGAGCGACTCTCTTGTGCGTGGGCTGCGTTTCTTCGAGCACGCCTTCCGCATCGAAGTGCGCCAGGACTTTGCGCGACCACGTGGCCTGCTGGCGGTGCAAGGAGAAGGCAATGAAATAGGGAGACAGCAATGCGTACAGAGCGCCGGCACTGCCGAGCGTATGGAAGATGTCGAACAGGCGCGCGCTCAGGAAGCGGTCCACCAATTGGGTGCCGAAGTGCACCAGCATCTTGTTGGATACCTGATTGGCGAACTCGAACCACTTGTCGTCCATGCCTGCGCCATGCGTGTTGTCTTCACGAATGATCGCCATGAGCTGCGGATCGTCATGGATAATCTTTTCCGCCTCGAGCCGGGCCATCTGAAAGAGCGAGTGCTGCCCGAGTTTTCCCGCCGTGTCGCGCGCGGCGCGCCGGCGCGACAGAAACATGTGGTACCAGGCGGGCACGCCCTGCGGCGCATCTTCATGCCGGTAAATTAGGGCGCGCTCCATGAAGCTCAAGAACACGTCCTTATTGACGTACTTCTCGATGCTGACTTTGCTCTTGTAGTACTGGTAGAAAATGCTGTAGGCGTTGCGCGCGAAGCGCTCGGGGCGGATGTCCGAAGGGCACAGAATCGACCCCTGCCCGTTATAGAGCCCCTGCCAGAATTCGTCGAGATTGCGTGCCTGGGGCACGCGCGTCCAGGCTGTACCGAGGTTCAAGCCCGTATGGCAGTCGGTGCCGCAGGTGAAATTCTTCCGCCATGGTTCCGGGTCTAGCGGCTCATAGCCGTGCTTTGCGGCCAAGCGCTCGATGTCGGCGGGAGTCAGAGATTCCGCCAGCGTCTGAACGGCCTGGTTCATATAAGGCGCGATGTCGCCGTTTAGCTCCCAATTCTTGAACAGGAGAATCAGCTGCTCGATGTGCTCAGGCTGCAGGCGGTCATTCACCCAGAAAAAGGGATGGGCGCAAATCGTCGGCAGATTGTTCTCCCGGCAGTACGTGACCAGGTCGTAGATGTTCATGCGTGCCTGCATGAGGTCTTTGTGCTGTGCTTCCGTCTGGCGGTACACCAGAATGTGCACCTTGCAGCGGTCGGGGAAGTGCGTCGTGTACTCGCAGCCGATGAAGGCATTTGGCAGATGCGCGATCTCGAGCGCCCCGTCGATCGTATCGTGATCGGTGATCGTCACCGCCTTCATGCCCATGCTCAGCTGCCGGTTATAGAGATGCAGCGGCTCCGTGTAGCTCTCGGGGCAATTCAGACGTTTCATTATCCAGAGCGTCGCCACGTTCGAGTATTTCGAATGGCAGTGCAAATCAATTTTCATGGACCCAAAACTCCCCTCGCGGCTCCCGGACATCTTCCCTGCTGTCAAAAGTTATCCACAACATGTTGTCCCGGCTTTAGGATTATGTTAGCGAAATGTTTGCAATACTTGACTTCCCGTGCTTCTACGGTCGCGAGGCTTTGTCGCGCTGCGTAGTCAAGTTGCGGCGCGGACCCGTTAGCGGGTCTACTATACGCGTGCGGCCGTCCATGCGTCGCGCCAGCACGTTGAAGGCGGAATAAATTTTCGCGTATTCTGTTTCACGAATCGGAGTTCGGGACTTCAGCCCGAACCTGCGGGGGTCCGGCGAGTCTAGCTTGAAGATGCACCGGGCAGTCACACTGCTGCTCACGGAGCATGCCATCCTGGAGCGGGGCTGAATTGGGTCTTGCACTCTTCACGATTTTCGCTGCTGCATGCGTTTCGCCTGTAGTGTGCCGATTTGCGGGGCGTTCAGCGGGATACGTTCTCGCGCTCGCGCCGGCGGGTTTCTTCCTTTACCTGCTGCCGTATGTGCCGGAGGTCGAGAAGGGAGAAGTCTTCCGTTTTCGGTATGAGTGGATCCCCGCGCTCGACCTGCCGCTGACGTTTTTTCTTGATGGGCTCAGCCTGAACTTTGCGTTGCTTGTGAGCGGGATTGGCGCCTTGGTCGTGATTTACACGGGCGCCTATCTGAAGGGCCACGAGCAACTGCACCGCTTTTATCTTTACTTGCTGTTGTTTATGGGCTCGATGCTGGGCCTGGTGCTCGCGGACAATCTCATCGCCATGTTTGTCTTTTGGGAGCTGACGAGCATCACCTCCTATTTGTTGATTGGGTTCAACACGGATCTGAAGTCGCGAAAAGCGGCGCTTCAGGCGTTGCTGGTTACGGGCGCTGGGGGGCTTGCACTGCTGGCCGGTTTGGTGTTGCTAGGCGCGGCGGCGGGGCAGTGGGAGCTTAGCCAACTCATACAAGATGGGAGCGCGCTTCGGGAGCATCCGCTCTATGCGGGTCTGACGCTCCTCATCCTGTTGGGCTGCTTCACCAAGTCGGCGCAGTTTCCCTTTCACTTCTGGCTGCCGAACGCCATGCAAGCGCCGACGCCTGCCAGCGCTTACTTGCACTCCTCGACAATGGTGAAGGCCGGGGTCTACTTGATGATGCGGCTGAACCCGGCTTTGGGCGGCACGGATCTTTGGAACGGCCTCATCACGACTATCGGCGCACTCACAATGCTGGTCAGCGCCTATCTGGCGATGCGGCAAACGGTGCTGAAGCCATTGCTTGCCTATACGACGGTGGCGGCCTTGGGGATCATTACTGCATGCATCGGCCTCGGCACGCCGACAGCGGCAAAGGCCGCCATGCTGTTCGTGTTCGTGCATGCCTTCTACAAGGCCGCGCTGTTCATGGTTGCCGGGGCCATCGACCACGAGACGGGCGAAAAGGACACCGAAAAGCTGGGCGGCCTGTTCCGATCGATGCCGCGCGTCGGCGCTGCAGCGGGCTTGGCCGCGCTCTCGATGGCAGGCGTGCCCGTTTTGATCGGATTCGTCGGCAAGGAAGTCGTGTACGAAGCCAAGCTCAACAGCTTGCAGCTCTTTGAATTGACCGTCTTGATGACCGCCGTCGGCGTCATTGCGAATGTGGCGAATTTCTTTGTCGCGGGCATGGTGGGCTTCAAGCCTTTCTGGTCCGCCAAACGGGAGACGCCCAAGCACCCGCATGATGGTCCGGCAGGCCTTTGGATGGGGGCGCTGCTATTGGCCGTGCTGGGGATAGTTGCAGGGTTGCCGCCTGGGCTGACCTGGATGGGGAAACACTTGGTCGGCCCTGGCGCAAATGCGATCTACGGTGAAGCCCTGGACATCAAGCTCAAGATTTGGCACGGCTTCAATCTGCCCTTGCTTCTGAGCGGGGTGACGGTAGCGCTGGGCATCGCGGCCTATACCCTTCGTGCGCAGCTTCGCACGGTTCTGTCCTGGGCGCAGTTTCTGGTTGAGGCGGGGCCCGCGCGTTGGTATGAGTGGTCGCTCGAGGCCATGCTGTATACGGCAAAGATACAGACGCGCATTTTGCAAAATGGCTATCTGCGCATCTATCTGCTGTTGACCTTCCTGTTCATCTTGCTGGTACCCGGCGTCGCGCTCGTGCGCGCGGGCTTGCCGCCCATTCAAAGCAGCACAGTGCCGCAGCCTTACGAGGTCATTCTGGGCGGGGTCATCATCCTGGCGGTAGCCGGGGCGGTGTTCGCGCGGACGCGCCTTTCGGCGATTGTCAGCCTCGGCGTTGTGGGCTACGGCATCGCCTTGGTGTTCGTAATTTTTGGAGCGCCCGACCTTGCGATGACGCAGCTTTTGGTCGAGACGTTGACGGTGCTCTTGTTCATGCTGGTGTTGCGCCGCATGCCCCCATACGTCGACCACTCGCCGTTTCGCATTCGCTTGCGGGATGCCGCCGTCGCGGGGCTTTCCGGCATCTTCATGGCCGGTCTCGTTATATCGGCCTTCGAGGTCAATGTGAGCGATACCATCTCGTCGTGGCATTCGCAATACAGCATGGAAGAAGCATACGGACGCAATGTCGTGAATGTGATTCTCGTGGACTTCCGCGCGTTGGATACCCTTGGAGAAATTACGGTCTTGGTCATCGCGGCACTGGGCGCCTTCGGGTTGCTCAAGATGCGCTCGGAGGAGCGGCGCACGCGATGAATTCACTAATCCTCCAAACGTGGACGCGGCTGCTCAAGCCGATCATGCTGCTGTTTTCATTCTTCCTTTTGTTAGTGGGCCATCATGAACCTGGCGGCGGATTCATTGGCGGGCTCGTGGCGGCAGCCGCATTCTGCCTGAGCGCAGTGGCCTACGGGGTCGCCGCTGCCGAACGCGAGATTCGGTATCACCCCCGCTATTTTATGGCTTTTGGGTTGCTCTGTGCTGCCATAAGCGGCTTTTTCGGCCTGGCATCCGGTGAAGCCTACATGTACGGCGTGTGGCAAACAGTCCAAGTGCCGCTGCTTGGCGAGTTGAAGCTTGGCACCCCGTTGCTCTTCGACGTGGGCGTGTACTTTGTCGTGCTCGGCATCACGCTCATGATCGTGTTTTCGTTGATGGAAGAACCGGAGTAAGGCGTTGGAACTGGAACTGGCGGTTGTTGTGGGGGTGTTGTTTGCGGGCGGCGTCTATATGGTGCTGCGCCGCAACCTGGTCAAGGTCATCATCGGGCTGATGCTGATGAGCCATGCCGCGAATCTGGTGATCTTTTCGTCGGCTGGATTGACCCGCGGCACGCCGCCCCTCATTCCGGAAGGCGAAATGACCATCACGGGCGAGTTTGCCGATCGACAGCTGACTGACGATTTTCGTCTCAGCGACGAGGAGCATCGCCTCATCGACGCGGTATCC
>CAZLBS010000171.1:0-7351 GCA_964557505.1 uncultured Nitrospiraceae bacterium
CCGCCCAGCGGAACTTGCGCTAGGGGTTCGAATACGCTCGCGTCGTCGATTCGTCCCTGTGCCTCGGCATCAAGGCTCTGGCCCGCCACATCGAGCGTTCCCATCGCGTCGAGCAATACGCCGAGACCGGCGAGCTTTGCGCTGGCAATCCGAATGCTCCCATCCGCCTCCTGCGCGGCATCGGCTTGCAACGTGATGCCGCCTTCCACGAGCGAGCGAGCGTTTTCAGGGAAGAGTTCTGGCGGCGGCCAGGCCTGAGCTTCGCCTTCAACCGAATAGGGCGCCGCCGCCGAGGCTGCAAACGTGCCCTCGAGCAGCGCAGCCTCGCGCAGGTCAGCGCGTATCGTGATCGCGAGATCGTCCAATGGACCCGAAACGGCGGCCATAGCGGATGCCGGCGCTTCCGTAGCAAAGAGGGGCTCCGCCAATCCGGCGTTGATATCGGTATGCGACACGTCCGCCTCGAGCGCAAGAGACATGGGGGAGAGGATGACCTCGCCGGAAAGACCTGCCCGCGCCTGCACAAAATCTGCCGTAAGCTCCGATATGGTCAACGTGCCCTCCTGCGTGAGCGAGGCTTGCGCGCGCACATAGGCCGGACCGCTCCCAAGCCACTGCCGCGCCGCTTCGGGCACGAGCGGATGCGACGCGTTCACTTCGAGATCGAGGGCCAATGCCGCCGTGTCGGCATAGCCCAACGTGATCGCGCCTTCCACCGCCGTGTCTCCAAACGCCGCTGCCGAGACTTCGCCCTGCCAGTTCGAGGGAGGGCCGCTCCCTTCGAGGGTCAATGAAACCGGTCCCTCTTGCCCAGCCAAGAGGCTCACGATGCGGGCGTCTTCCAGCGCAAGCGACAGGCCGAGCGAGTCTGGCTTCAGCGTCAGGCCGGCGTCGAGGGAAGCACTCGGCCCATCGGTGCGCCGGACGCTGAGCCGCACCTGATGCGCGCCGCCTGTTGCCTGCGGTTCCAACGCGCCGTCGACAGAAAAGACCGCGGGCTCCTGAAGCAATTCCGCCCCGATGCGCACTTCATCGATGCGAAGGGATTCGATCGCCGCGGCAGATGGGATGGAAGGAAGCTGCGGCAAGGTGAAGGGCTCAGACGGAGCTTCGGGCGGCGGTGCGGTTTCTCGCAAGACCGGCGCCCGCGCAATGCCGATGTATGCGGCGTGCGCCTGGCTTATGTGTGCCGTTCCGCCAAGGAGGGACAAGACCGAAAGCTGCGCATCAAAATCCCGCGCCTCGAGAAAGACGCCGCCGGCATCGGCCACCGTGACGCTGTCTAGCTGAATGCCGAAGGGCAGCCAGCCGCCCCATCCAACGATTTCGATGTCCAAGCCAGAGGCGGAGGAAGCAATGTCATTGGCCGTGGCGAGGGCCCACGTCCGCACAAACGGGAGATGGAGCACCACGTACGCGGCCATCAGGAGCGCAAGCAGTCCGCCGGCAGCGCCCGCCAAAAGGCGTGGCCAACGGCGCCGCCGTTTCGGCGCCTGCTCATGCTTGGAAGATGCTGTGTTCATCCAGGGCTTATCCTCTAAAAGGCATGGCCGATACTGATGTAAAGCTGAAAGGCCTCGTCGCCGTCGCGCTTGTTCAAGGGAAATCCCGCGTCAAACCGTATGGGGCCGAGCGGGGTGAAGTAGCGAAAGCCCAAGCCCGCGCCCCACCGGATGGTTTCGTCGAACTCAGGCAGACTGTCTTCGTACACCGTGCCGCCGTCCACGAAAGCGACGATGCCTATGCTTTCCGTGATGCTGCGCCGCAGCTCGATCGCGCCTTCCAAAAGCGACGCCCCGCCTATCGGGTCGTCATCTTCGTCTAGCGGGCCTACCCGCTGAAAGCCATAGCCGCGAATCGAACCCCCGCCGCCCGCATAGAACCGGGTATCGGGCGGGATTCCGCCAAGATTCTCGCCTACGATCGTGCCCACCTTCAGGCGCGCAGCCACGATCCATGCCGCCTCTTCATCCAGTTTTTGGTAGACCGAGGCCCCGGCGTCGAACCGCACGAAACCACGGTCAATGCCCAGCAAATCGACAAACGGTTCCACGCCAATATTCGCCCGGTAGCCGCTGCTTGGCCGAAAGGTATCGTTGCGGCGGTCGAGCGTGTAGCGCACAGGCGATGAAAGCAGCAAGAACGTTTCGTCTTCCCCATCTTGCTCGACGTCGCTAAAGCGCAGCCGCAGCCCGTATGAAATGTCGCGCCCTTTTCCCAATCCTTGGCGGACGCTGCCCTCGAGATCGGCGAAAGTACTCTCGAAGGCATCGGTATCTTCAAGGCCCGCAGCGAAGGTTGCATTCAAATGCTTGTCTTGCCCGTGAAAGCGCGGCACATCGTACGAGAAGCGAACGGCCGATTCGATGGTCGCGACGTCCGCCTGAATTCGCAAGCGTTCGCCGAGCCCGCGCATGTTGCGGTGTTCCCACATGACGCGCGCGCCCGCGCCATCAATCGTGTCGAATCGCAGCCCCCCGGCAATAGTGCGGTGCTTGGCCTCATCGAGCCGCACGGCAACCGGAACGCGGCCGTCTTCCGTTAGTGCTTCACCAGGCGCCACCCGTACCACGCTGAACAAGTTGCGGTTGTATAGCCGCGTGCGCAGCCGCTCCAGTTGCAGCTTGTCATAGGGGTCGCCATCTTGCCAGGGCGTCTCCCGCTCCACGACAATCGGTTTCACAGATTCCAAGCCCTCAATCTGCAAGGGGCCGAAAACCGCCTTCGGGCCGGGGTGCACGGTGAACTCGAGGTAGAGGGCATTGGCCTCATGATCGACCAGCACCCGCCGCTTGCCCATCTCCGGAAACGGATAGCCGTGGTATTGAAGCCACGTCAGGATTTTGCCATCGGCCGCAAGGATGGGCGCCGCCGCGGCCGTCATGCCGGTTTCCAACCCCGTGATGTCAGGCGCGCCTAGCGAGAGTGATTCGCCTGATGCATCGGCCGCACGAATATCGATCCGTTCAATGGTGTAGGGCGGCCCTGGTTCACAGACAAAAACGGCATTGTAAGGCGGCGCCGCCCCATCTACCCGTGCTTCGACATCTGCCCCGTAATAGCCGAGAGACTCGAATGCGCTCATCAGGTTTTCGGCATCGCGTTCGAGCCGGCGTTCTAGCAAGCGCCGGGAGCGGGGGGGATTCTCGACTTCAGCGGCCGCGTTCGATGCGTTTCGCAGGGCCCCGCGAATGGCTTCATCTTCCACCCCTTCGATGCGGACCGAGTACTCAGCCTGGGCGAACGCTTCCGTAGCGCACGCGCAAGCCAGCAGGGCGATAAGCGCTGTGAAACGCATCGACAGAAACACCCGCCGCCCCATGCTCATATCTCATCAACGGGTTCGGTCGAGGCGGGTTCGTCTTTCGGGCCGCGCTCCAGCACGCGCGCGTAATGTTCCGAGATGACGCCCATGCAGATCATGGTGTCGCGAATCAGCGCAGCGGAAGCAAACGACAAGAAACCGATCCCGGTCAGCGTGAGGACGCCCGTTACGAACACCCATTCCTGAGCCATCCGCGCCATGACGCCGCCGGCCAAGCTGCTCAGGGAAAATACAGCAACGCTCAAGTAGAGGCTCAATAAGGCGTTGCGGTGCAAGCGGGAGCGCAAGACGAGATGCCGCGACAGAATCTTCGCATGCGCGTCGTGATGATCCAACAGATGGTGAAATTCTTGATGCAATTGTCCAAAGCGCTGCGCGGTCGACCCAATGAGAAGCGCGACGCCGGGCAGCAAAATCAGCGGCGTAAGCCAGAGTTCATTCGCGGATACCATAATGTCCCTCGGTCTGCCGCACGTCCGGCAGACCCTTACGGTACGATATGCCGCGTGGGTATGTCAGCTTGACATTCTCGAAAGGGCGGGGCGCGCCGGATGAATGCGAAAGTTGGTCACGGCTCGGCGTCTGATCGCGCTACGCGCCGGCGCTGTGATTCGGTGCTGGAAAGCGCGCCCCGATGCCTGCTTGCCATTCGCGCAGCGCGGCTCGCAATTGCGCGGCGGTCTCAGCATGCGATTCGGCAAGGTTGCGGCGTTCGCCTACGTCTGAAGCCAAATCGTACAACTCGAGCGGGCGGTCCTCGAACCACTCGAGCAGCTTCCAGCGCCCGCGCCGGATTGCAGCGGATGGGCTGCCGCCCTGATTGCCGTAATGCGGGTAGTGCCAATAGAGGCTGCGTTCCGCTTCCGCTGCGTTGCCTTGCAGCACGGCCAGCATGCTGTCGCCGTCGAGGCCCTCGGGCAGGACGTCCGCGGCGCCGGCCGCTTCACATACCGTCGGCACGGCGTCAGTGCTCGTGATGGGCGTGTCGATCTGCCTCCCCCTCGCAAGACCCGGGCCTCGGGCTATCAGCGGCACGCGAATGCCTCCTTCATACAGCCAGCCTTTTCCCGCCCGCAATGGGGCATTGCTCGTCGGATGCCCTTCGCTTGTGCTCAGGCCGCCGTTGTCCGAGGTCAGCAGCACCAAGGTCTCCTCCGCGATGCCTTGCGATTCCAGCGTATCGAGCACGTGGCCCACCGCGGCATCCATGGATTCAATCATGGCCGCATACACCGGGTGATTCTGGGTCAGGCGCACGCGGCGTCCGTCTTCTTCGCCCCACTCCTCTTCAAGCGCCATCTCATCCCGTTTGCCGCGGTACTTGCGTATCAACTCGCGCGGCGCCTGCAACGGCGTATGCACCGAGTAGAACGACAAAACGGCGAGGAAGGGCGCGCTGCCCTGTGCTTGAATGAATGCGCTGGTTTCCGCCGCGAGGCGCATGGGCAAATGCTCGCCTTCAGGACCATCCTCGAGCGCGGGATTCTCATATGGGGAGAAGTAGCCCCCTGGCGGGCTTCCCCTGCGGTGCCCGCCCTTGTTCACGCCAAACCCTTGCGCTTCGGGCCAAAAGCCTTCGCCGCCCAGATGCCATTTCCCGGCGAAGAAAGATGCGTATCCGGCGGTCCCCAAGATCTCGGCGAGCGTCTGCTCAGACAACAGCAGCCGATCAACATAGGGCGCCGGCAGCAAGGGCTTGCCGCGCGTCCAATGGCTCTCCACGTTATCCGGCTGCGGGGCGCCAAACCAATCGGTCGTATTGAGACGCGCCGGGTGCTTGCCCGTCATCAAGCTTACGCGTGTCGGACTGCATACCGGACACGCCGCGTACGCATTCGTGCACAGCACCCCTTCCTTTGCGAGTGCATCGATCCGCGGGGTTTCGTAAAAGGCGCTGCCGTAGCAGCCCAGGTCGCGCCAGCCTAGATCGTCGCATACGATAAGCACCACGTTGGGTGGGCGCGAAGACGCCTGTGCTGTCCCCTGCCAGCCGGCCAACAGCGGCGCCGCCGCCAGACCGGCCCCTGTCCGCAAACCGGTGCGCAAAAATTCACGACGGCTGTACCGCATGACGCAACGCCTCCCTCATCGGATCGCCATATGCGTGCATCGCTTCGAGCAAGAGCGCTTGAAGCTCGTTCAACTTGGCCCCGGCCTCTACCCGGCCTGCCATGTCATTGATTTCAAGTGGATCCGCGGCCAAATCGAACAGGCGAAACACCCCTGCTCGCGCATACCAAATGAGCTTCAAGTCTTGATGCATCAGCATGCGCTGCCGATCCGTGTATGCCCCATATATGTACGGATAGTGTTGTCCTGAGGGCTCTTGCAGCAGCGGGCGCAGGCTCTTGAATTCCATCCACTCCGGCGCCGTTGCCCCGGCCCATTCGATGCACGTGGGCGCAACATCCTGGAAATAGACCGGGGTCTCGATGGCGGCCCCGCGCGCGATGCCCGGGCCATGCAGAATCAGCGGCACGCGCATGCTGTGCTCGTACATGTTCTGCTTGCCCATCAGACCATGGCGCCCCGCCGATAGGCCGTGATCCGAAGTGAAGACGATGATTGTGTTCGAGGCCTTGCCGCTTGCTTCCAACGCGCGCAAGATACGGCCGATTTGCGCATCCATATGACTGATGATGGCGAAGTATTCCGAGCGGTGCACGCGCACGGCGTCCTCCGTTCGCGGATGTGGTGCAAGCCGCTCATCGCGCAGGCTGTCCGCCGGGGCCCCCATGGCCTCCGCATAAGGATACTCGGCGAGAAAGTTTCGCGGGATTTCAATGGCACTCGCGGGATACTGAGCCACGTATTCCTTCGGCGATTGCCGCGGGTCATGTGGCGCATTGAAGGCCAAGTACATGAAGAATGGATTCGGGCGGCGCGCGGCCGCGTTGATGAAGGAGATTCCTTCATCTGCCAATTGCTCGCTCCAATGTTGCCCGCCCGACCAAAACCCCCGATGCGCGGGATCATAGGGCGACCATGGATCGGGAGCGCCAGCTACTGGGCGGCCATAACTTTCCGGCGTGTCGGGCGGCATGCCAGGACGCACCGTGCCGGTGTGTTCGAAACAGCATTCGGCCGGCAAACCCACATGCCACTTGCCGGAGAAATAGGTGTCATAACCCGCGTCACGCATCGCCAAAGGCCACAGCGCGCCTTCCGTGCAGCGTTCTGTCAACTGAGATTCGAGCGCGCGGGCCTGCCACAGCGTGGCCCCGGTCATCAGCATGGTGCGGCTGGCAACGCAAATGGCCCCGCTCCAGCCGCCCATATTGTAGGCTTGCGTGAAGTGCGTGCCCTCACGCAGCAGGCGTTCCAGATGCGGCGTTGCAACGGGGTCGGCGCCCTGCGCCAGCAAGGTTTCGTAACTCTGATCGTCGGAAATCAGAAAGAGAATGTTCGGGCGCGGCGGCTCCTGTGCAGCGCCTGCCTGACCCGCGCACAACGCCGCTCCGCCGAGCAATGCCTGCCGGAGAAACGCCCGGCGGCTGGGCTCATACGGATGGGTGGATGATTGCAGCGTTCCCATGGCGCCCTCCAAACAAGACCGGTGCAGTCCTGCGGGAAGGCGCTACCCTAGCCGCCCTAGGCGCCGCCGCGCAATGCCGCGTCAAGAGCGCCCGCTAGCGCTCCGGCGCAGAAGACATTGCGGCTTCTTCTTCCCCATGGCTTGCTGCGTATCCGTGTTCAGATTCACGAATGTGCCACGGATGGCCGTTCGCTGCTCCGGATGCGCCGTTGCCGGGCAAGGCGGCGCGCTGCTGCCCGTGCCGCGGAGCGCGGCCATGGTCTTCGTCCAGCCCAAACCGGACGCCGGCCCCGGCTGCTTCGTGCGCAAGCTCCTGCGCTGCCGCCGCGTGTCCTCCCACCACCGCGCGCAATTCGTCCAGCGCCTCATTCAGCGCGTGCACTTGGGCGCTAAGCTCCTCACTCGTGGCCGCCGCCTCTTCAGCCGCGGCCGCATTCCCTTGGACCGTGCCGTCAATCGACTGCATCGCGCCGCTGATTTGCGTCAAGCCC
>CAZLBS010000172.1:0-7317 GCA_964557505.1 uncultured Nitrospiraceae bacterium
GGCGGCGCCAACGTGCTGTATTTGGATGGCCATGTCGACTTCGTCGGCTATCCAGACAATGAGTGGCCGCTGACCCGCGCCTCCGCGGTTCTGATCAACGCCCTTTAGCCAGCTGCCCGCCACGCTTTCCGCCGCGCCGGGCAATCCCGGCGCGGCGCTCCTTTCATGCGCCGCATGCGCCCGCTACAATGCCCCCGGGGTTACCGCAAAACGGAGGGACAACACATGGCGGGCAAGAAACAGGCAGCAACTGGGCGGCGGGCATTTCTCAAACGTGCAGCTCTTGGCGCGGGCGCGGCAGCCCTCGGGCCGAATATCCTGCTGCGCGCCGAGGAGACTTCGGAACGCGCGGGCATCATGGGGCCCGAGGGCCGGCAGTTCGAATGGGCCGGCGAGTTTCTGAAGACGCCCAAGCATGTCCGTTTCGGCTATACGCACGCTGTCCGCCAGGTCCGCGACGGCCGCTATTTCGTGCACAACATGAGCCGCGACGCCACGGCCATCTTCGACCCCGGCGGAAACTACATGGACTCGTGGGGCAAAGAGTACGCCGCGGGCGCGCATGGCATGGACTACAACGTCGAAGACGGCACGGAGTTTCTCTACCTGGCCACTACAAGCGTGCATAAGGTCGCCAAATGCACCCTTGACGGGGAGAAGGTGTTCGAGCTTGGCGCGCCCATGGCTTCAGGCCATTATGAAAGCGAAGAAGCCTTCAAGCCTACCAACACCGCCATCTTGCCGGACGGGCAGTTTTACGTGGCCGACGGCTATGGACTGAGCTACATCCATCAGTACACGGCGGAGGGCGAATACGTCAGGAGCTGGGGCGGGCCGGGCGAACTGAATTGCCCGCATGGCATATGGATTGACCGCCGGGGCGCAACACCGCGCATCCTTGTGGCCGACCGCGGCAATGAGCGCCTGCGTTACTACACGCTCGACGGCGAACATCTCGAGGATGTCAACGGCGCCTTCAACCACCCCTGCCATTTCGACGGACACCATGGCGATGTCGTCGTCCCTGGCCTCTTCGGCGTGGTGATCATCCTTGATGAGAACAACGTCATCGCCGCGCGTCTCGGCGAGAATCCGGGCTGCCGCGAGGTCGAGGGCTGGCCCAACATCGCCCACGAAAAGCGCCTGCCCGGAAAATTCAGCAGCCCGCACGGCGCATCCTACGACAACGAGGGCAACATCTTGGTCGCCGAATGGATCAACGACGGCAGAGTAACCAAGTTGCGGAAGATCTGAGCACGCGCGTGGACGGGCCAGGAGACCCGTCGACAGCCCTAAGCGTCAGGTCTGCACCACTCCTTGCCTACAGGTTGGCGTCCAACGTCCAACTGCTGCCCGCTTTTTCGGCGGTGATGCTGCCGTCTCCGTGCCAGGTGACCGAGCCGTTGCTCAGGCTGAGCGTCTTGGCGCCGCCATCTTCTTCGAGCGCGGCAGGCGCCTCGGTGTTCACTTGGATGACGGTAATGAAGTGCTGGCTCGCGGCGGCATCTTGCGTGGCCGCGGTCAAATGGTGCTGGTTGAGATCGAAGTTAGCCCATTCATGAGGCGGGGTGTCGTATTCGCCTGTCTGGGTAATGTCGAGGCTGCTGGGCATGAGCCACGTAACCGCAACCTCGGCGCCCGGTCCCGTGCAGGTGGCGCGGTTTTCGCCGATCTCGAACGGTCCGTCATGGTTGTGCAACAGCCATTGATACGTCGAGGGCTCGGGCGCCTCGAGCCAATCGTCAATCACGAAGGTATCTGGCTTGAGAAACACGATCGCGCGCCGCCAGCGATACAGGTTGCGGTACGACTCTCCCGCTTCGCCAACCACGGCATCGAGGCTTTCGCTCGTGAAGAATGCCGTGATTTCGCCAATGTCGCGGGGCGAATGGCCGCGCTGGCCTTCGCCGTTCACCAGAATCGCATTTTGCGATTTGGTCTGCCACATCCACTCTTGGTGATGAGGGCTTCCATGCACGTCGCGGCGCCCCGTATTCACGAGCACCGCCTGGCCGCCCACATTCAGATGGAAAGCATTGTTCGCATTGAAGCCGTGGCTGATGCTGCCCATGGGGCTGGATTTGAAGAAGAGTTGTACATTGTCCTCAGCATGCATGATGGTGGTGTTGAGGGCCGCGATGCCCACGCCGCTGAATAACTTGGAATCGGGCAAGCCGGAAGGCGCTTGCGCCTCGAGGTCCGGCGCGCCCGCCGCGAAGCAAAAGCCTACGTAGCCGCCAATGCTGGCGTTTTCCTGATCGGCATACCACTGCCAGTGCGGATTCTTGCTGCCGAGGGCGAGCATGCGCACCGTGCTCGCGGCGCGGCTGGCGGCATTGTTATACGCTTGATCGGCGAAGCCCCCATGCTCCGTGCCCGGGGGCGCGACGTACATGCCGTAGTAGCCAGCCTTGCTGAAGTATGGCCGCTCGAAGACATCGATGCCGAAGGCCGACCGCGATGCGAGAATCCAATAACCGAACCGGTTCATGTAACTCGCCCAATAGAGGATGCCTTCATGCCAGCCGCCGTCGGGTCCGCTCCAGACGGGATAGCAGGTGTAGAAGATGGTCGTTGCGTAGTCGAGCCAAAGCGGCGCTTCGGGGATGTCGTCAATAAAGGCAATCGCGAGTTCGCCGAGAAAATGCCAGGCCCGGTTGGAATGGCTGGCGTATGGCTTCCAAAGGTGCTGGCGCCCGCGCAAATGCCGGAAGCAGTCTTCGCCGCGCTCGCGCATGACGGCGATGAGTTTTGCCCGGTCAGCCTCGGACAACATCGGATAGGCCCAGGTGTAGGCGCGGGCCGGAAAATACAAAGCAGGCATGCCCGCTTCGTCGTTGTATTGGTAATTGGTGGAGCCGTCGGGATCCCACTCGGCGAAGGCCATCAGCAAATCCCGGGCTGCCTGGCCGTATCGCTCGTCGCCCGTCATGCGGTAGACGAAAGCAAGGGACGCGGCCCCGTCGGTCACGGCGATCGTCTTTCGCCGGTTGCCCCACCAGATCTCCTTCCACGCCTCGCTCTTGCGCACGGTCCCCTCGGGGTAGAGCGGCGGCTCTTCGGTGGGCGGCGGGTCTTCGAGCAGCCGGTCCGCTGCTTCGATCAAGTTCTCCATGCGCCCGGCAAGTTTGCCTTGTGCCATCGCGCGATACTGGGGAATGTCTTCCGGCCGGAAAAACAAGCGCGGATGTTCAGCAGGAACGCGTGCGGCCAACTCCGCCATCGTTGGTTTCGGAAAGACCGTGGCGCTTTCATCGATCGTAAAGGTGCGCACGCCGCTCCAGGCAGACGGTTCGCCTTTGGCGTTGATGCCCCGGTAGCGCCAGAAATATGCGCCCGGGTCGAGGGCTTCCGGCGGACAATGCGCGAACCAAGGAAGCCCCTCGCTCGCGTAGGCGATTTGCTCGAAGGCATCATCCCGCGCAACCTGCAACTCGTAGGTACTGGCGCTCGGCTCTGGTCCCCATGTAAACCCAGGGGGATTCAACCCGGCCACGACATTGCTCGGGCGGTAGCCCCAGCTTTCCGGCTCTTCGCGGGGCTCGAGCAGTTCCCATGCCCCCGCTTGCGTCATGAGCAGGGCCAGACCTGCCGCAAGTGCGATGCGTGTACCCATCATGCGCGCCTCCCCTGATGTTCCCGCGCTGCCTGCATTGATGCTGACGCTACAAAAAACATGCGGCCGCATGCATCTTGGCAAGTTTCTTCGAACGCATCGAAGCCGTTATCCTTCACGGGCAACCCGCATGCGGGCAAGCAGGAGCAGTCCCCCTCGTATGGAAACCGGATTCTTAAACCGCCGCCTCGAGACCAAGCGCGGGCCGCGGGATTATGTGGTGTATGTGCCGCGCGGCTACGACGCTTCGCAAGAATGGCCGCTGATTCTGTATCTGCATGGCAGTGGCGAACGGGGCGATGACGGGCTGCGGCCATCAGGGGCGGGACTCGGCCAGGGCATCCGGCGCTTCCCGGATCGATGGCCCGCGCTCGTGCTGTTTCCACAATGTCCCAAGAAAAAGACTTGGGCGGATATCCAGGCGGATGTGCAGCAGGTGTTCATGAATGCCGTTTCGGAGTGGCGCATCGACATGGCGCGGGTATACGTGACGGGGGTGTCGCTCGGCGGCTATGCGGCGTTCAAGCTGCCGATCCTGCAACCTGACATGGCCGCGGCCATCGTGCCGGTGTGCGGCGGCGGAGCGGAAACCGACGCGGAGGCCTTGGCGAAGGTGCCGCTGTGGGCTTGGCATGGCGCTCAGGATACCGTGGTCGACCCGGAAGAAAGCCGCAAAATGATCCTCGCCATCGAGGCAGCGGGCGGAAAACCCCGGTACACCGAATTGCCGGATGCCGCACACGATGCGTGGAATGTCGTCTACGAAGACCCTGGCTTGCCGAGGTGGCTGTTTCAGCAGCGCAAGAAGGGGTAAGCGCTATCGCGGCGAGGCCTTTTGGGCGGGCTTCAGTCCGATGAACAAGACAGCATCGCAGCCCGATTCATGCCGTGCCAAGCGCCGGACAAGGAATCCCGCTTCGCTGATGAGTTCGCACCAGAGGCTTTCAGGGAACAATCCGCAGAGATGCTCGTCGCGTTCATGCCGCACCTCGCCCCCTTGCTCGATTCGGTAGAAGAAAGTGCGCCGGTAGGTGTGACCATCCAGCCCGGGCTCTGAAAACTGCTCCGTGATGTGGACCGAGGCGCCATTGTGTTCATGGCGGCTCAGAAAGGTTTGGCCCGCCGGAAAGCGTTCAGCCGTGAAATCGGCCTGGGTGATGAGCAGCCCCTTCGGCGGGAGATGCTCGAAAGCAGTCACGAAGGCCCTGAGCAAATCGCCGCGCGTGCAGAGGTAATTGAGGGCGTCAAGCAGCAGCACCGCGTCGAAGGTTTGCCCGAGGCGCACCGTTCGAATGTCGCCTTGCACATACGTGCCACGAGGATTGAAGCGCCGGGCCTCTTCAAGCATGGGCTCGCTCAGATCGACCCCCGTGATCCAGGTGCGGTCTTTGATGAAGCGCGCGTGATAGCCCGCGCCGCAGCCGAGATCGAGCAAGGCGTGAACGCGTCCCGGAGCATGATCGTACAGCAGGCGGCGGTAGATGAGGCTGTCTTGTTGATAGGCAAGCGCCGGACTGAGCACCGGCCAAAGCGAGGCCAAATCAGCATAAAGCCGGTTCGTTCTCGAGATAGGCTGCGTGCCGTCCATCGTGTCCGCTGTCTCCTGCATGATGCCAGGCATGCGCCCGCGGAACCGTACATGAGCCTACCACAGAGCGCGGCACGCATACCCACGCGCTGCGCCGGTGCGGCGTCCTTTAGCCGTTGACTTCGAGATGGCTATACTCTTTGCCGCTGACCTGCACGGGTCCGTGTTGGAGATCTTTATGACAGTGGAATTGATCGGTCATGGCTTCAAGTTGCGCTCGTGGCGCGTGGGAGATGAAGCGGCGGTCGTCCGGCATGGCAACAACATCCGCATTTGGCGCAACATGAGCGACGCGTTTCCGCACCCCTATACGCACGAGGCGGCCGAGCGCTGGATCCGAAAGGCCACGCATCCAGCCGTGGCGGGCACGCATCTGGCGGTTGAAATTGAAGGCGAAGCCGCCGGCGGCATGGGCATGGAGTTTCTCGATGGAGGCTACCGAAAGACCGCCGAAGTCGGCTACTGGCTCGCCGAAGCGTATTGGGGGCGCGGCATCTCGACGGCCACGCTCCGCGCCTTCACGCGCTACGCCTTCGAAACGTTCGACCTCGAGCGGCTCCATGCCCGCGTCTTCGAGTGGAATCCCGCATCATGCCGCGTCTTGGAAAAAGCCGGCTTTCACTTTGAAGGAACCTGGCGCCGTGCGTGTTTGAAAGAGAAGTGCCTCAGCGACGTCCATATCTACAGTTTCATTCGCCCCGACTTGCCGTGCTTAGATACGGAGGCATGACGCAAGGCCAGGAGCAGCCCGGGCGCGGGACAATTGAAGACGGGCGCTTGCGCCGCTTTCGCGGGCGGCGCTATGCTCCAGTAGGAACTGGGGATGCGTCCGTTAGGACTTTCCATGTCACACGAATCAATCGGCTCTTCCGCGAGCCCAGATGAACATCCAGCCTGGCCGGCGTTGCGGGCGGCCTTTCGCGCCATGCGGCGGGACTTCGTTCTCATCGCAGGCGCGGCCATTCTTGCGGGACTTGCCGGGGCAGCCCTGGGCTACCGCACCATGTCGGCATCCGCGAGCGCGCAATTGCTCGTGACCGGTTTTCCAATGCGTACCAACTTCGACCACACCCGCGACTTGGTGAATTATGACCCGGAGGACAGCGCGCTGCCCCGCACCATGCTCGCGACGGGCAATGCGAAGACCGTCGGCATTCTCATTTCGAGCGATGAAGTGTATGCCCGCGTCTTGGAACGGCTGCGCGAAGAGATGCCCGAAGCGGCTGGGGCCCCGCCGGTAGCGGGCAGCATTGATGAGGTGCGCGCCGCCTTGTCTTATACGATTCAAGCAGCGCTAGACACGCCTTATCACAAATACTACTCGCCCATCGTCATCTTGACGGCTCATCACCCGGAGCCCTCGTATGCGCAGAAGCTTGTGAATGCTTGGGCGGACGCCTCGGTGGAAGCATCCCGCGGCATGTGGCGGCAGCAACACGAACCCGCGGCGCAAGCCATACGCCTCGAATTGGACACGCTTACCGCCCGGCTGGAAGACGCGCAAACTGCATTTGAACAGTTTCAGGAAAGTGTAAGCACCGAGGCATTGCAGCAGCGCGTCTATGATCTGATTGACGCTTTGAGCGAAGCGCAGCAGGCGCACGATGCCATGCTGCGGCAATTGGTAGGCGTCGACAATCCGGAAGAAAACCGCGCCTACCAGCGCATGCTCAATCAACTGGAAGAAACCAATGCGGAGCTGCGGGAGGCGCAGGCGAAGCTGGCGCAAGCCGAGCTGCGCGAGGGGCGGCTGCAGCGGGCGTATGACGTTCTGGCCGATGTGCACGAAGACCTCGCGGCCAAGCACGAATACATGCGGCTCACCTCGAACCTGAACTTTGCGGGCGTGCAGGTACTGAGCTATGGCGCGCAATGGGGAATGCCCGGATGGCAGCGGCCTGCCTTTTTCAGTGCGGCCGGTTTCGTGTGGGGGGCCGTTCTGGCGGCCGCGTTGTCGGTCTTCCTCCGTGTTGCCTTGCGTGAGCCCGGCGCGGCGTGAGCAGTTCGCCGTCCACGCTTGAGGCGGCCCCGTCTGGACCGGCCCTCCATCTCACGATTGCCGTGTTGGTCCTTGCAGCGGCGGCACTGGCCGGCCTTGGGGCCACGGCCCTCT
>CAZLBS010000173.1:0-7258 GCA_964557505.1 uncultured Nitrospiraceae bacterium
ACTTCGATTTCGTGAAGGGCACGGACACGGAAGAACGGGTCGGGCCGACGCGCGCCACGCAGGCCGGACTTGTCACGCCGCGGCAAATGGCCATCTTGACGGCGGTCGTCTTCGCGCTCGTCTGGATTCCAGGGGCCTATATTCTCTACCGGGGCGGCTGGCCCTTTTTCTGGATCGGCGTGTTGTCCATTCTGTGCGGCGTGCTCTACACGGGCGGACCCTTTCCGCTGGGATATGTTGGCCTTGGCGATGTCTTCGTGCTCATCTTCTTCGGACCCGTCGCCGTCGCGGGGACGTATTTTCTGCAGACGCAATCCCTAGAAAAGGACGTCTTGCTGATCGCGTGTGCGCCTGGGCTGTTGAGTGTGGCCCTGCTCGCCGTCAACAATTTGCGCGATGCCGATGGCGATGCCAAGGCGGGGAAGCATACGCTGGCGGTGCGCTTTGGCAAACGCTTCACCCGCGTGCAGTACCTTGCGTGCGTGTTGCTTGCCTGCGTCGCGATTCCGCTTTATCTCTTCGCCACGACGCCTCACCACTTGTTTGCGCTCTTGGCCTTGGGGTCCGCCATCGTTGCGATGCCGTCGGTGCGTACGGTGCTGAATACCAATGACCCGAAAGAACTGAACGACGTGCTTGGCCGCACGGGGAAATTGCTGTTTGCCTACAGCCTCGCCTTCTTTGGGTGCGTGCTTGTATGAAAGTGACGGGAGCCGCCCTCTACCGCTACCGCTTGCCCCTCACATCGCCCATCACCCTGCGTGGCGAACCGCACGGCCACCGCGATGGGCTGCTTCTTCGGCTATATGGCGAGCATGGCGCGGAGGGCATTGGCGAGATTGCGCCGTTGCCCGGCTTCAGCGAGGAATCTTTAGACGAGGCGGAGGCCGAAGCGCGGCAATGCGTCCAACTGTGCGTCAACCAGCCGCTGCATGAGCTATGTGAACTCGCACGGCAAGAGGGTGAGGGCGTGCTCAGCCCCATGCCTTCCGTGCAGTTCGGGCTTGCCTGCGCGCTCGATACCCTTGATGCCAACGCGTCGAAGCGCTCACCCGGCCGCCTCTTTGCCGAGGGCGAAGGGCGCCGAAGCGTGTCGCTTAACGCGCTGCTTTGGGGCGGCCGTGAGCACGTGCTGAGGCGGGCAGCGGAAGTGAAAGAACAGGGCTACCTGGCCGCCAAACTCAAGGCCGGGCGCGCGGACGTGCATGAAGATGCCGCACTGGTCAAGGAGGTGGCGCGCGCGCTGGGGCCTCGTGTGGCCCTGCGGCTCGATGCCAATCAAGGCTGGACGCGCGCACAAGCCCTGCGGTTCGCCGAGGCCGTAAAAGATGTGCCCCTGCAATACATCGAGGAGCCCCTCGACGATCCCGCGGAACTCGCCGGCTTCGTGTACGATACGCAAGCGCCCATCGCGCTCGACGAATCGCTGAGCAGCGATCTCATTTATGCGCTTGAAAGCGGATTCTTCGAGGAACTCGAGACCATGCGCACGGCGGCTGCGCCCACGCTCGGTCACGCCGGCAATCTGAGTGCGGCATCGGCCTTCGTCATCAAGCCCAGCATCACGGGCATCACCGCGCACAGCCTCAAACGCATGGCCGCGCGGCACAAAGACAAGCTCTTCGTCCTCAGCAGTGCTTTCGAGTCGCGCGTGGGCCTCATCCTGATTGCGGCGATGGCTGCCTACGCGCTGCCGCGCGACATTCCCGTGGGCCTGGATACCGAGGGGTGGCTAGCGGAAGGACTCATCGAACAAGCGCTTCCCGTGGCCGCGGGAAAACTGGATGTGGCCGCGGCGCTCCCGCTCTTGGCGCAGGTGCAATGGGACCGGTGCGAGGAAGTGTGGCGTGCTTGAGGAGCCTTTGGCGGAGGCCTTCGAAGCGCACGCGCATGAGCTGGCCATCGTCTCCGCGTCTCAACAACTCACCTACGCCGAATTGCAGACAATGGTGCATGCCGATGCCGCTCGCCTCCATGCGCTGGGGCTGCGGCGCGGCGAAGTCGCGGCCATGCGCTTGCGCCCAAGCATGGACGCCGTTTCACTATTGCTGGCCTGCTTTTCCCGCGGCGTTATTGCTGCCCCGCTGAATGACCGGTTGCCGCCGGAAGGACTTGCAGAAGCCATCGCGGCTATTGGCGCGCGTTTGTGCATTCTTCATGAAGCGGTGCCTGCGCCGCTTCCATGCCGCGCGATAACGCACGATGAATTTGCGGCTGCCACGCCTGGCGCGCCAGAGCTGCCGGCGGCGTTCGATGGCGATGCCCCGGCGGTCTTGGTCTTTACCTCCGGCAGCACCGGGGCCCCGAAAGCGGCGGCATTGTCATTCAACAACCACGCGGCCAATGC
Source organism: uncultured Nitrospiraceae bacterium (assembly GCA_964557505.1). Classification (GTDB taxonomy): domain Bacteria; phylum Hydrogenedentota; class Hydrogenedentia; order Hydrogenedentales; family CAZLBS01; genus CAZLBS01. Next base: position 2,348 of record CAZLBS010000173.1, read on the forward strand.
GATGCTGTCGCAGCGGAACATCCCCGCCACGCCGGGCGATCGATGGCTGCTCTCCTTGCCGCTTTATCACGTCTCCGGATTGTCGGTAGTCTTTCGGTGCTTTCTGCACGGAGGCGCGATCGCGATTCCCGAGGGCAGCGCGCAGCTTGCCGAAGCCATTCACACCCTCGGCGCAACGCACGTCTCGCTGGTGGCCGCGCAGATGACGCGCTTGATGGCATCGCCGGATGGACATGCCGCCCTTGCGCGGCTGAAGCACATCCTCCTTGGCGGCAGCGCCCTCCCGGAAACGCTATTGCAGGCAGCGCACGCGAGCGGTCTGCCGGTGCACAAGACGTATGGCCTTACCGAAGCGGCCTCGCAAGTCGCCACCACAGCACTCGGCGAGTTGCTGGGTCCCGCTCGATTGCTCGATGCAGGGAGCGTGCGCACGTCCGCTGAAGGCGTGATTGAAATCAGCGGGCCCACGCGCTTCCTCGGCTATTGGCATCAGGGCGAACTGACCCAGGCCTTTGTGGACGGCTGGTTCTCGACGGGAGATCTCGGGCGCATTGAAGACGGCCATCTACAAGTGCATGGCCGGCGCGACAACATGTTCATTTCCGGCGGCGAAAACATCCAGCCTGAAGAAATCGAGCGGGCATTGCTGTCCATTCCAGGCGTCGCCGAGGCCGTGGCCGTGCCAGTGCCGCACGCAACCTTCGGCCAGCGGCCTGTGGCCTTTGTGCGGTGCGAGCACGGTCCCGCGGATGCCGCGAAACTTAGAGCGGCATTAAGTGAACGGCTGCCGAAATATAAAGTTCCGGATGCGGTATACAATTGGCCGGACGACTTGGTTACGCCTGGCATTAAGCCGCGCCGCATCGACCTGCAGCGATATGCCGAAAAGCTCACGCGCCCATGACCCGCCTGTAACTCTCCGAACATCCTCCTGCACTTCCTGAATTGAAAGGCCAAGCCGAGATGGCCGGGCTCCATGCGCGCATCAGCCGATTCAATTCAACTGGAATCCCCTGACCTAACGTGGAGGATAGGAACATGATGTACATGAAAACTGCACTGCTGGGCTTTGTGGCCCTTGGATTGACCGCCTCGCTCACTGCCTGCCCCGGGCCATATGCCGAGGCGCGTGAGAATCTCGAGGCGCTTCGGGAAAACCCCATCCTGACCGAGGAACAGCAAGACACCCTGCGCACCTTTGCCGAAGAACGCCAGGCGTCGCGGGACGAGCAAGACCGCCCCATGCGGGGCGAACGCCGCGAACGGCTCCAGCAGTTGGCGGGCGACCTGGCGCTGACGGATGACCAACGGGCTGCCTTGCGCGACACCTTCGCCGCATGGAAGGAGTTCGTCAGGCCTACGCTGGCGTCTGTGGCCGATGCGCGCACGGTCCTCGCCGACGCCGTGCTGGCCGAGCCGGCCGATGAAGAAACGATTCGCGCGGCCGCGGATGCGCTTGGCGAGGCCATCGGCGATGCCGCTGTTCAGGCGAGCATGATAGTCGAAGACGCGCGCGCCATCTTGACCCCTGAGCAGGAGGCCGTGCTGCTGGCCTTCCGCGAAGAGACGATCGCCGGCCGGCAAGCGCGCATTGATTCCGCGCTCGAGCGTGTCGATGCCGTCATGACGCTCTGGGCCAGCCTCAATCTGACGCCTGAGCAGATTGATGATCTCCAGCAGGTGCGCCAGACCTTCATGGAAAACCGCGCTGAACGCAGCGAAGGCCGTGAACCGCGCCGCGCCTTCCGCTTCCTCGATCGCTTCCAAGACCGCTTCGATGAGGGTGAAGAGGAAACGGCCGAAGAGTAACGCGTTGCGCACGGGCCTTTCTCCGCTGAAAGAAAGGCCTCCCTTAACTGCGCGCTAGACAGAGAATCTGGGGAAGCGCTCTTCGCATGAAGGGCGTTTCCCCAATCTCCTTTAGAATCGAGATTGCGGCGCTGTTGTTGTGTTTCCTTTCACCCAGCTGCGCCTTAAAGCCTATGCAATACCTCCTTGAGGAGCATCAGGGTGCATCCGAAGAGCAGGAAACCTTGAAACGGCTTCGCGGATTCTCCCCATTGCATGCAACGCCTGCGGTAGTTTCGCAGCCAGGAGATGATGCGCTCGAAGACGCCGTCTGCCCTTCAGACTGCGTGGCGACCCGGCGATGCAATCACCAGGCAGCCGAGTTGAGAATCGGTGAGTGCAAGCATGAAACGCAGACGACACGACAACCCAGCAAGAGTTTGGGATAGGCGCTAGGTCGCCGCTCAATCCGAGGCAACAGGGCCGTCTGGCATTGGGGCAACCCACTTCCCTGTCAATCGGAGGTCCCTCAGCGCGTCGTCAGCCAGATGATGTCGTCGCCTTCCCATGGCTCTTCGTAGAACGCGTCCGGGTCCGGGCAGTTGTCGATGCCATCCGGCCCGACGCTGTAGATGACGAAGCCATCGCCATTGCGCCGGTAGGTTAGGGATTCACCAGTGAAAAGGTCGAATGTGTGCTCGGCTCTATTCTTGAAGGACGACGTCATGTCATCAAGCGTATCAGCGAAACCACCTTTTTCAATGAAATGGATATGGATTTCCAAAGCTACTACGCAAACTTTTAGATTCATCTCTCCTCGCACTACGTGCTCTGGGATGTTCAGATGTTGCCAAGTAATCATCCGTGCGAGCGGCACCCACATTTTATCTGGCTCAGAAAGTTCCGCGACATTTGACAGCATGTCTTTGCCCAAACCTTGGGATTTCTCTATGAGTAAAGCCGTAAACTCTAAGTATTCGATTTCATTAAGATAGAAGAACCATTGCAGTGGCAAAAGAATCGGCCGTTCTCTCAATTCTTGAAAAATATTGATGTATTCAAGCATTTCCATGTTTACAAGTGTCGGCGCATAATTGCGACGAAATGAATTTGCGAATTCGAATACCAACTGTTCTAGTTCTGGCTTTTGTAGAATATTGAGTGTCAAGACCTTCTGCAATACTGACTGGGTATTGCTTATCATGCCTGTACCATTATAATAAGCAAAGCTGGAAGGAATATCTTTACAGTGATTACTGAGTCGAAGGACAGTCACAAGGCTTGCAGTTGCACTTTCCGAGTCGCCTTCAAGCGCGTTGACTAATGCTCTTAAGAGAATAAGGCGGGCAGTGGCCCGCATGCCTCCAAAATTCGCAATGCGGTCGCCTAGAGCAATAGTGGCCTCCTGAAAATATGTGTTTACAATCATGTGCTGCGAGACTGGAGGAGTGTCTGCAATGACGCGGCAAATCGCCATCATCTCGGCTTGCTGCTCGATGACCGCCTTTGCCTTCCTGAGGAATTCATCATCTTGAGCCAGCAATGTAGGACTAGTTTCTATCGCGTAGCGATAGATCTCTCGGGGGTCCACGTCTGGGTCGAATACATAAAAGCCAGCGGGCCAATTGTCCCTCCAACTGTGTAAGATTCTGTGGATGTTTATCATTTTTTCCCGTGGATTTAGATATTGCGTGTTGGGAGGGCGCGTCCCTTGTAGCCTTGAAGCGTCTAGGATTACACCCTTTTCCCTCATCTTGGCAATTGTTTGAGAATGTAGGCGTCTTGTTAGCATGTTGGCCACTGAAACAATGAGTAGCAAAGTGATCGTAAGGATCAGCGCGGCAAGAGCAATGCGGCGGAGCGGCTTCATGTAACGCCAGGGTGGTTTCCAGCGTTCAACACTTCTGGCAAGGAGTTCAGCACTTCCACAGCGCTTGCTTGGCTCCTCCGCCAAAGCGCTCAGGCATATCTTCTCCAAGTTCTCCGGTATCTGCCTATTCACCGCGCGCGGCTTCTTATAGCTCGCTAGCTGCGCCTGTTTGAGCACAGCGCTTACCGTCTTGCCGGTATAGGGTGGTTCGCCAGTGATGATTTCGTAGAGCACTGCGCCCAAACTAAAGATGTCGGAGCGTTCGTCGACGTTTTGTATGTCGCCTTTGGCTTGCTCGGGCGACATGTAAGCAGGTGTGCCGAGGGTGTCGCCGTGTTGGGTGCGGCCCGAGTCGTCGAGGTCTTGCTGGCCGGAGTCCGCGCGCATGCCGATAACGGTCTCGGCTTCGTGGTCTGATTGCGGTGTGGGGTCGTCCTTTACCTTGGCCAGGCCCCAATCGATGACGACCGTCTCGCCGAAGTCGCCGACCATGACATTGGACGGCTTGATGTCGCGGTGAATGACACGGCGGCTGTGCGCATATGCGATGGCGTGGCAGAGGTCGACAAAGTGCGGCAGCAGTTCGAGCCGCTCCTTGTAGGTCTTGCACTCCTTGATAGCCTGCGCGAGCGTCTTCCCCCGCACGAGCTTCATCGTGTAGTAGAGCGAGCCGTCCGCCTTCCGCCCGAGTTCATAGACCGGCGTGATGCTGGGGTGCTCCAGCTGCCCCGTTATCTTCGCCTCGCGGAGGAAGCGGGACACCAGCGCCGCGGATTGCCGTTGCGGCGTGCTCGGGTCCGTCTGTAAACCGCCGGGCATCAGTTCCTTCATCGCGATGTCGCGGCTCAGGTGTTCGTCATGGACAATCAGGATGCGCCCCATGCCGCCCTTCGCGTGCTCGCCCAAGTAGGTGTACCGCCCCGGCGGCTCGTCGAGCGCGCGGACCGTGTCGCGCTCGGTGCCACCGGTGGATACGGCTCCGGATAGCGTAGTGAGCAGGTCGTTCTCGCTCGCGCTGCGGCCAGCCGTAGTTTCTTTGTCATGCGAATCGGAAGTCATGCCAGCATCCCACAATGAATCTTACATGGATAGCGACAACAGTAGAGGAGCACGAAGGAGTTATCAAGCCCTCGCATTAAAGCCTATCCCACTACCTCCTTGAGGAGCATCAGGGTGCATCCGAAGTGCAGGAAACCTTGAAACGGCTTCGCGGATTCTCCCCATTGCATGCAACGCCTGCGGTAGGTTCGCAG
>CAZLBS010000174.1:0-2169 GCA_964557505.1 uncultured Nitrospiraceae bacterium
GCCTACCTCGCGCGAGGGCTCGCCCAACGCGGACATCATGTGGTGCTCGCCGGCCGGCCCGAAGCGCCGTTCCTCACGCGCGACCACGGCATCCCAGAGGCGCCGCGCCTTGCACTGCCCTTCAAGCATGAACTCGATCTGAGCACGGCGCGTGCGCTGGCCCGAGCCATCCACGAGCACGCCATCGACATGGTGCATGCGCACACGAGCCACACGCACACCGCGGCATGCCTCGCCAAGCTTCTCGCCCAGCGCGGAAAGGTGGTTGTCTCCCGCCGTGTCGATTTCGCTCCCAAGCGCCACCCCCTTAATAGATTTAAATACCGCATGCCCGACCACCTCATTGCGATTTCCAATCAAATCGCGGCAATCCTAAGACCGGTGCTGGGCAGCGGGGCGCCGCTCACGGTGGTGCATAGCGGCATCGACACAGAGCGCTTCGACGTCCCCTCCCTGTCCCGGGCTGAATTGGACGTCCCAGAGGGCGTTCCGCTCGCCGGCGCCGTCGGCGCGCTCGTACCCCACAAGGATCATGAGACGCTGCTGACGGCGATGCACCATCTCTTAGAAGCCGAGCCTAGCGCCCATCTCGTGATAGCTGGCGACGGGCCGCTGCGCGAAGCGCTCGAGGCGCAAGCGCGTATCCTGAACATAAGTCACGCCGTCCATTTTCTGGGATTTCGAAACGACATTCCCCGGCTGCTTCGGACGCTGGACGTTTTCGTCATGTCGAGCAAAGAAGAAGGACTTGGCACGAGCGTGCTGGATGCGATGGCCGCAGGCATTCCCGTCGCGGCGGCAAACGGCGGGGGAATCCCGGAAATGGTTCGCCATGGGGAAACAGGGATCTTGGTCAACGTTCAAGACCCGCGTGCCTTGGCCGAGGCAATGCTGCTGCTCATCAAAGACCGGGCGCTTGGCGTCGTGCTCGCGTCGAATGCAAAGGCCCTGGTGCAGGCAAGATTCACGGTGGATCGGATGGTGGAAGGCAATCTCGAGGTGTATCAGCGCGTGTTGGGCCCTTAACGCGAAGCAATGCGCATGGCCTCATCTCTTCGTGCGAGCCATGCGCCCGGGTCGATGCGTTCGCCGCGCTTGCGCACCTCGAAATGCACATGCGGACCCGTGCTGCGCCCGGTCGAGCCCACCTCTCCTATCACGGTATCCCGCGTGACCGCATCGCCCACCTTCACGTTATTCACCCGGTTGTGCGCATAGCGGGTCACGGTACCGTCCAAATGCTTTACATCGACCACATTGCCGTATCCACCCTTCCGGCCGCTGAAGACAACCTTCCCCGATGCCACAGGCCGGATGGGATTGCCTTGCGGTGCGGCGATATCAAGCCCGTGGTGAAAACGCCGCTGCCCGGTGAAGGGGTCGCTTCGGAAGCCATACTCCGAACTGATGCGCCCGCCTCCCGCAATGCGCTGCCAGGAGGGCTCCATGCGAGCCGGGCGCAACGGAGGCGTGCTGCCGCCCTGCGTGCCCGCGAAAACTGCGCGCTTGCTTGCTTCCGCCCCGCCACTGCCTGATGCGAACGCATGGACCATGCTCAGGTCCAGCCGCTGGCCGACCTGCAGCAAATCCGGATTGCGCAGGCGGTTCGTTTTGGCGACCTTCCCGACCAGGGCATACAGATCCGCATTCGAGACAGGGCCGGCGCCGGCCCGCTCGAGGCACTCCAAGCATATCGCGGACAGCGTCTCCCCGCGCCGCACCGTGTGCATGGCCCTCGGCAGGCCGCGCCGCTCTTGAAGCCCCGAAAGGTTGTTTGATTCGCGGGCAGGCGCCAGCAGCCGCGTTGCCGCTTCATCCAGAAACGCATCCATCGCCTTGCCGGCCTTGCGCAGCGCGACTGAAAACGACTCGGCGTCGGCGCGTTGCGATGCCAATTGAACACGGGGCTCCGCCGCCGCCGGCGCCGCGCGATCCAGCCGTATCGTTCGTGTTGGAAACAGCCCCTGAGCCAGCCCCAATTGCATATGCTCATTCCCCGTTCGTCACGTCCTGCGACGAAGCCTAGCAAGGGGAATACCAGCGGACTACGCCCCTGAATTTGGGGCTGCCCGGGCCGAATGGCCGAACGGCACGTGCAAGATTTGCCGCCAAGCGGCACAATGCGCCGCATCGAAAAACGGTCACTCGGGGGTGCGCGCTAAACGCTCA
>CAZLBS010000174.1:2179-7251 GCA_964557505.1 uncultured Nitrospiraceae bacterium
GATCGTAGGGGTGCACATCACCGACCGCAGCAAGCACGTGGGCGAGGTGCAGAAAGCTCGGTCGAAAGCTGTTGCGCTGTTCCCATGCATCCGCGAGCGGACACAAGCACACTTCGCCGCGAGCGACGCCGGCCATTTTACCGGTCTCCCCCTTCAGCAGCGCCTCCACTGCAGCCACGCCCAGGCGGCTGGCAAGAATGCGATCGAGCGCTGTCGGCGAGCCGCCTCGTTGTAAATGTCCGATTACGACCACGCGGCTGTTTTCGAATTCGCCATACTCCCGGGCCTGCTTGGCAATCTCGAAGGCATTGCCTGCCTCATCGCCCTCTGCCACGACGACTATGCTGGATGTCTTGCCCCGGTTGCGGCCCTCGGTCAGCCGCTTGCACAACTGCGGAATGTCCGTTGGCGTTTCAGGCACGAGGATTTCCTCGGCGCCCCCCGCGATGCCTGCCATCATCGAAAGATAGCCGCTGTGCCGCCCCATGACTTCCACGAAAAAAATGCGGTCATGGCTGTCGGCGGTATCGCGCAAGCGGTCGATGGCCTCGACGGCGACGTTCAGAGCCGTATCGAATCCGATCGTAAAGTCCGTCCCGCCGATGTCGTTGTCGATGGTGCCTGGCACGCCAATGACTCGGATGCCATGCTCTGCGTTCAGGATCTGGGCGCCCTTATACGTGCCGTCGCCCCCGATAGCCACGAGTGCATCGATCTTGCGGCGCTTCAAATTTTCGGCTGCGCGCGCCCGGGCGCCGGCTTCATAAAAGGCTTTGCACCGGGCACTGCGCAAAATAGTGCCGCCGCGGTTGATGATGCCGCCGACATCCCGCGGTCCAAGCTCGCGGATCTCGTCGTCGACAAGCCCCTGATACCCGCGCTGCACGCCGTACACCTTGATGCCATGGTAGGCCCCGGCCCGCACGACCGCGCGAACAGCCGCGTTCATTCCGGGAGAGTCGCCCCCGCTGGTCAAGACTGCCAAGTCATTCATACTGCTTTGCCCCTTTAGGCCCGGCCCTTTTAGGCTCGGCCCCGCCCGGCGTCATGATATCAGGTAGCCTACACACCACGATATCCCGCGGGCGGCCTGTGAGGCAGGCCAATCGCCTCTGATATACTGATGCCAAGATACGGGAGGAACTTGTGCGAGCACATTTAGCAATTGAAGATGGCCAAGTCTTTGAAGGGCGGTCCGTGGGTGCGCTGGGAGAAGCTACCGGCGAGCTGGTCTTCAATACGGCCATGACCGGCTATCAAGAGATTCTGACTGATCCCTCGTACGCGGGCCAGGTCATCACCATGACCTATCCGCAGATCGGCAACTACGGGGTCAATAAGGAAGATCTCGAGTCGCGCCGCCCATTTCTGCATGGTTTCGTGATGCGCGAGTGCTGCTTCGAACCAAGCAATTGGCGGGCGGAGCAATCCCTGCCGGCCTTCTTGACAGAGCACGGCGTCGTCGCAATCGACGGCGTCGACACCCGTCAAATCACCAAGTCGCTCCGCGAAAAGGGCGCGATGAAGTGCGTGATTTCGACGGTCGATAGCGACCCGGCGAGTCTGGTCTCGAAAGCACGCACGGCGCCCGACATGGCCGGCAGCGATTATGTGAAACACGTCACCATAGAAGAGCCTTACCAGTGGAATCAGGACGGCGGCTATCACGTCGTCGCGCTCGACTACGGCATCAAGCACAACATCCTGCGGCTCCTTGCCAGTCATGGCTGCAAGGTGACCGTGGTACCGGCGACAGCATCTGCGGACGATGTGCTGCGGCATGACCCGGACGGCGTCTTCTTGTCGAATGGGCCGGGCGACCCCGCGGCGCTGCCCTATTTGTTCGATACCATTCGCGCCATGACCGAAGAGAAGCCCGTCTTCGGCATCTGCCTAGGCCATCAAGTTCTTGGCCATGCCTTAGGCGGCGAAACCTACAAGCTCAAATTCGGGCACCGGGGCGCCAACCATCCGATCCTCAATCACGAAACGAATGGCGTCGAAATCGCCTCGCACAATCACGGGTTTGCACTGAAGAGCGAGACGCTGGAGGGCACTCCCCTCAAGGTGACGCACACGAATTTGAACGACAAAAGCGTCGCGGGGATTGCCCATACGAGCAAGCCTGTGTTCGGCGTGCAGTATCACCCCGAGGCCTCGCCCGGCCCGCACGATAGCCACTACCTGTTCAAACGCTTCATCGCGAACATGCACGAAGCGCGCGCCGCGCACTGAGGGGCCCGGAGTGAAAGTAGCGCTCGCCGAGACGGATGCCGAAATTACGGCGTGCTATCCCGTCATCGCCGAGTTGCGTGTGAATGCCAAGCGCGAAGGATTCACCGAGCGGATCCGAAATCAAATGAATGCGCACGGCTACCATCTTGCCTACATCAAGGCATCGGGCGACGTGGTGTGCGCCGCCGGCTTTCGCATCGCCGACTGCCTGGCCTGGAACCGCTACCTGTACATCGAGGACCTCGTCAGCCTGCCCGGCTCCCGCTCACGCGGCTACGGCGCCGCCATGATGCAATGGCTTATTCGGCACGCACGCGAAAAAGGCTGCCAACAAATTCATCTAGACAGCGGCGTGCAGCGCTATGCGGCCCACCGGTTCTATTTCAGTCAGCGCCTCGCCATCAGCAGCTATCACTTCAGCGTCGCGCTTGAGTGAAGCGAATGCGGGCGGCGCTCCTTCGCGTAGTGCAACACCTTCTTAAGCGCTTCGACCACGCCATTGAGTTGCTTGTCGCTCATGCGGGGAAAGAGCGGCAAGCTCAACATCCGCTCGCTGAGTTCCGTCGCATTGGGCAAATCCTCGGGCGCGTAGCCCAGCGTCTTGCGGTAATAGGGGTGCAGGTGCAGGCCGTAGAAATGCACGCTTGTACCCACATTTTCCTGGCGCAGCATTTGGGAAATCTCGTCCCGCGTACGCGCCAATTTGTCCAGCCGAAGCTTTACGGCCATCAAGTGCCAGGCATGGTCGACGTCCGCGCGCACCTGAGGCAATTCCAGTTCGTCAACTTCCTCTAGCACCCGACGGTACATCCGTGCCAAGCGGCGGCGTGCGGCCTGAAACTCGTCGAGCTTTTTCAGCTGAGCGAGTCCCATCGCCGCGTTCACATTTCCCATGAGGTACTTGTAGCCGGGCTCGGCCACAGTGGGCGGGGCCGGCGCCGCGCTGCGGCCGTAGCGGTCCCAGGCTGTCGCTGTCATGCCGTTGGTCGCCAGCAGCCGCAGGTGATGCGCCATCTCTTCATCGTGACACGTCACCATCCCACCTTCCATCGTCGTGATGTTTTTGATGGCATAAAAGCTGAAGCACGTAAAGGGGCTAATGGCGCCAATGGGCTTGTTTTTGTAGGCCGCCCCTAAGGCGTGCGCCGCGTCTTCAATCACCGGAATGCCATGTTGTTCCGCGATCGCCTGAATGGCATCGAGGTCGCAGGGTTGCCCCGTGAGATGCACGGGCATGATGGCCTTTGTGCGGGCCGTGATCGCACGCTCGACCGCCGCGGGATCAATGTTCATCGTGGCGCGGTCGACATCGGCGAAAACCGGCCTCACCCCCATGTTCACCATCGTGTTTGCCGTGGACGCCCAGGTGATGGGGCTGGTGATAACCTCGTCGCCCGGCTGCAGTCCGAGATGCACCAAGCAGAGGTGAAGCGCCGCCGTGCACGACACGCACCCAATTGCGTAAGGGGCTTGCAACTTCGCCGCGAAGGCCGCTTCGAACTGCTTGAGTTTCGGGCCGGAAGTCAGCCATCCCCCGCGCATCGCCTCGAGCACCGCCTGCTCTTCCTCTTCGCCCAACGTGGGGACATACAGCGGAATGAACCGGGGCACGATGGGTTCGCCGCCCGCGGCCGTCGGCAAGCTGATCAGCCGGCGCATGCGCTTCACGTTGAAGTAGTCTTCGGCAAAGGGGTCCAGCGCCGGGTCGGCCAGCATCTCCAGGCACTCTTCGACGCCGCTCTCGAGTGAATGCTCGCACGCGAAGCCGAGACATTCGCGCACCTTCGTAAAGTCCACCTGGTAACTTCGAGTCTCTTCGTCCCCTTGAATATAGTCCAGCTGAGTGACGTGGCAGAGGCTGGCGATACGCTCGGCCAAATCAGCGACGCGGAGATTCAGGCGATCGTCGCCCACATTGAACACCTGCCCCCGGACCAATTCAGCGGGCGCTTCGAGCAGCATGGCAAAGGCGCGGCAGGCATCGGCGATGTGCACGAAGGAGCGGTGCTGACGCCCGCCGCCATAGACGTTGATACGCTGCTCGCGCACGGCTGTGGCCACCATTTGATTGACTGCGAGATCAAAGCGCATGCGCGGGGACACGCCGAAGACCGACCCAAGCCTGCCCACCAACGGCTCGAAGCGCCCATGGTTCATCCCGAGCACCACTTGCTCGGCATCGCGCTTCGTTTCTCCATAAAGCGTCACGGGATTTGGGGCGCTGGCCTCATCCAGCACATCGAAGACGCCTTGCCCATACACGCTGCATGTGGAAGCAAGCACGAAGCGGCTTACGCCCGCATTGCTTGCAAGCATGGCCAGCTCACGCGTGCTTTCGACATTGACGTCGTGGGCCATCTCCGCGTTAATCGCGCAACTCGGCTCGTTCACGAGCCCGGCCATGTGCAATACGGCATCGACGCCGTCCAGGAGACCCGGCGCCTCCTGCAAGCGGCGGATGTCTCCCTGAATAATCTCGCAGCCGGGGTGGCCGCGTAAGGGATCAACCGGTTCTTCTCCAAAGCAAAAGCGATCGAAGATGCGGATTTCGTGTCCGCGGCTGAGCAGAAGCGGCGCCGCGAAGCTGCCGAGGTAACCCGCGCCGCCTGTCATCAAAATGCGCATGAGGACGTGGTCTCCGTTGCGTTGAGAAGGCCGCCCGGGCGTGCCCTATGCCGCTAAGCAGCCGCGGGGGTTGGCGCTTCGGCGGCTTCTTCCAGGACAGGATCGTCGTACGGCGGCTGAGCATCAGGCTCGGGGAGCGTCTGCAAGAAGTCGCTGGGAGCCGCGAAGAAGGCCTTCAAGGTCTCGACGAATTTGCGCGCCCGCGGCGTGTC
>CAZLBS010000175.1:0-7220 GCA_964557505.1 uncultured Nitrospiraceae bacterium
CAGCATTCCCATGAGCTGGCGCTGAAGCATGAGGCGGTCTTCGTAATAGTCCGCGAGGTCGTTGAGCATGACGTCGAGCTTGCCGCCCGCTTCGCCTGCCCCAAGCAAGGCCAGGAAGAATGGCGAAAACATGCCCTTCTGACTGGCCACCGCATCTTTCAACGTCGCGCCGGCGCGAATCTGATTGTTGATCTGCGCGAAGGACTCCCGGATGCGCTTGTCGCCCTGCTTCTCGCCGACGAGCGCCAGCGTGCGCGTAATGGGGATGCCCGCGTCGTAGGCCGTCGCCAATTGACGGCACAGCGGCACCATCTTTTGCGTCGATATTTCGCTGCTCAGCAAGCCCATTTCGGCTGCCTTTCTGTCGTGTCGCCACGCCACTTGGAAATGTGAAGGCTGATTGTACCAAAGGCCCCGGCGGCTGGCTATAATGCCGCCCGGGGAGTGCGGCGGGTCCGGCTCGCTTACACGGGCAACGCGTCAATCAGAAGGGGGAATAAGCCATGGATTACAAGCGCACGCCGGACGAATGCTTCGCCAATCTGCCTGGGTACGATTTCACGCCGCACTACGCCGAAGTCAACGGGCTGCGCATGCACTATGTTGACGAGGGCCAGGGCGACCCCATTCTTTGCCTTCACGGCGAGCCGTCCTGGAGCTACCTCTACCGCAAAATGATCCCCATCTTGCGCGACAAGGGGCGCGTCATTGCGCCAGACCTTATCGGCTTTGGCAAGTCGGACAAGCCCACCGCTCGCGAGGCCTATACCTATGACATGCACCATCAGAGCCTCGTTGCGCTGATCGAACAACTGGACCTCAAGCGCGTCACGCTCGTCTGCCAAGACTGGGGCGGCCTGCTCGGCCTGCCGATTGCGGCCCTGATGGAGGACCGCTTCGCGCGCCTGGTCATCATGAACACCTTCCTGCCCACGGGCGAAGAGTCCATGCCTGACGCCTTCATCCAGTGGCGCGACTTTTCCCAGCGCAGCGACGACATGCCCATCGGCGGGGTCATCCAGATGGGCACCTACGCCGAGGTGCCGGATGATGTGCTCGCCGCGTACGACGCGCCTTTCCCGGACAAGACCTACAAAGTCGGCGCGCTGCAATTCCCCGTGCTGGTGCCCACCTCGACGGATCACCCCACGTCGGCCCCGCAGAAAGAAGCCCGCGAGCGGCTGTCGAAATGGGAAAAGCCGGCCCTGGTCATGTTCAGCGACGAGGACCCCATCACTGGGCCGGCCGCGCCCATCCTGCGCGCGATGATCCCGTCCGCCGAAAACGAACCGCTTGTCACCATCACTCAGGCCGGACACTTCCTGCAGGAAGACCGAGGCGAAGAAATCGCGCGGCAGATCAACGACTTCATCGACCGGCGGCCCATTTAGGTTCGGGACGCTGCACGGCCCACAATGCCCGATCGCGAACCGCATTACGCAGGCCTGCGCCCGGAAGAGCTGCCCCCGCTGCCGCGCGCGCCCGTGCACGTCATCCTCGACAACATCCGAAGTGCTTACAACGTCGGCTCCATGTTTCGCACGGCCGATGCCGCGGCCGCCGAGCACATACACCTGTGCGGCATGAGCGCGCATCCGCCCCACAAAAAGATCGAGAAGACCGCCCTCGGCGCCCAAGACTACGTGCCTTGGACCTACTACGAGCGCACCCGCGACTGCGTCGAAGCCTTGCAACAACGCGGCATCAGGGTCGTCGCGCTCGAGGCCGTCGACGGCGCCCTGCCGCATAGCACCTTCGAATGGCCCAAGCCCTGCGCCGTTCTCTTCGGCAACGAGGTCACCGGCGTTAAGAACAGCATCCTTCAGCTGTGCGATGCCACCGTCGAAATCCCCATGCACGGCTACAAAAACGCCCTCAACGTAGCGACCACCTTCGGCATCATCCTCTTCGAAGTCCGGCGGCAATGGGACCAGAGCTGAGCAAGGAGACAGAACCACGGAGCCGCTGACGAGAGGGAGATGCTTCATCCAGTCCGCGAATCGACACCTGCCGCCCCACGGGCCCTTCATCGCCATGAGACGCGGCAAAAGGCTAGGCTCTTGACCACGATGGATGGCGCTGCTCTCCATGCTCTCGCCGCCTCTGCGGCAAACCCTCATTATCCGTTTCATATTGACACCATGTGCAAGAAGGGGCTAGGGTTGGGATGAATGTGCCGCTTGGGGCTGGGAGGTGCGGGCATGTCCTTTGATATCACGACAATTTATATGGTGTGCGCCGGGTTTGGGGGCGCGGTCCTCGTCATTCAATTCCTGTTCGCCGCCTTCGGCATCGACGGGGAAGACATTGAAGAGCCAGACATCGAGCATGATTCGAGTTGGTTCTTCGGCATGCTCAGCATGAAGTCGCTCATTGCCGGTCTGGCCTTCTTCGGCCTGGGCGGACTGGCCGCCGGCGCGCTCGGCTCCCCGCTGCTGTTGGGCATCCCCTTTGGACTCGGCGCCGCGCTCGCGGCCATGGTCACCATCTCCTGGGTCATGAGCCTGCTGCATTCGCTCAAGTCCGAAGGCAACGTCAACATCTACAACGCGGTCGGCGTGACGGGTTCGGTCTATCTCTCGATTCCCGGCGAACGCTCAGGCATGGGCAAGGTCATGCTCAACGTGCAGGACCGCACCGTCGAGTACCGCGCGATGACCAGTGGGGCGCAACTCTCCACGGGCACGCCCGTCGTCGTAACCGAGGTGGTTAGCCCGGATACCGTAGCCGTAGAGCCAGTCGGAAAACTGGCAGGGGAAGGGTAGGTTCATGGACGGAGCGATGTATTTCATTATGATGGTCGCGCTGGCGGCCATATTTTTCGTGGGCTTTGTGCTGTTGCTGACCCGCCGCTACAAGCGCTGCCCATCCAACATGGTGCTCGTCATCTACGGCAAGGTGCGCACCGGCCAATCCGCCCGCTGCATTCATGGTGGCGCCGCCTTCGTGATCCCGCTTATCCAGGACTATGCCTTCCTCAGTCTCGAGCCGATCCAAATCGAGATTCCGCTGCAGGACGCGCTGTCCATTGAGAACATCCGCGTCAACGTGCCCAGCGTCTTCACGGTCGCCATCGGCACGGAGCCGGAAACCATGCAGAACGCGGCCATCCGCCTGCTGGGTCTCGACACCAACAGCGTGAAGAAGCAGGCCGAAGACATCATCTTCGGACAGCTGCGCCAGGTCATCGCCTCGATGAGCATCGAGGAGATCAACCGCGACCGCGAGAAGTTCCTGCACAATATCCAGACTTCCCTCGAAAACGAGTTGCGAAAGATCGGGCTGTCGCTCATCAACGTCAACATTCGCGACATCACCGACGAGTCGGGCTACATCGAGGCCATCGGCAAGAAGGCTGCGAGCCAGGCGGTGCAGACCGCCCGCGGCGATGTGGCCGAACAGGAAAAGCTGGGCGAGATCCGCGTCGCGGAAGCCGAGCGGGAAAAGCTCGTCACCGTCGCCAACGCCACACGTCAGCAGAACATCGGCATTCGCGAAGCCGAACGCGACCAGGCCGTGCGGATCGCCGACCTTCAGAAGGAGCAGATCATCGGCGAGCAGACGGCGGCCTTCGAGCAAGAAGCCAAGGTTAAGGAACAAGAACAACTGAAGCGCATCCGCGTTGCCGATGCCAATGCCTCGGCCGTGGAAGGCGAAAACCTGGCGCAGGCCAAGATTGCCCAGTCGCAAGCCGAACTGCGGGTGCGCGAGGCGGATGCCTATCAGCTCGGTGAAACGCGCAAGCGCGAAGCGGAGGCCGCCGTACTCGAGGCGCAAAACCGCGCCATGGCGAAGGCGGCCATCGCCGAGGCCGAGCGCATCGAGGCCGAACGCCGCGCCGAACTCGAGGCGCCCGCAAAGGCCCAGAAGGCCCAGACCATCGTCGACGCCGAGGCCTCCGCCGAGAAACGCCGCATCGAGGCCGAAGGCGAGGCCAAGGCCATCTTCGCCAAACTCGAAGCAGAGGCCCGGGGCGAATACGAAATGCTCGCGAAGAAAGGCGACGGCCTGCGCCAAATCGTCGAAGCTTGCGGCGGCTCGGAGCGCGCCTTCCAGATGCTCCTCCTCGAACACCTCGACAACCTCGCCGATGCCTCAGCGAAGGCCATCTCCAACATCAAGTTCGATCAGGTGGTCGTGTGGGAAGGCGGCGGGAAGAACGGTGAAAGCGGCGTGTCCAGCTTTCTCAACAACATGGCTCATGCCCTGCCGCCCATTCTGCAGACCATGCGCGACATCGGCGGCGTAGAATTCCCCGAGTCGCTCATCAAGCTGCGGACGGAAGAAGAGAAGAAGAACGAACCCGAGCAGAAAGACCAAGCACCAGCGGACGAGGCGCCGGAAAAGTAACGATTACAAGGCTTGCCCTTCTTTCGTCTTCGTGTCTTTTGTGCCTTAGCGGCAGCCTTTATGCTTCGGCTTTTTTCCGCTCGCAGCAAGGCAGGTGCTCATACATCTCGCGGAGCAGGTCTTCGGTCGTTTCCCAGGAGATGCACGCGTCGGTGATGCTCACGCCGTATTGCAACTGACTGGGGTCGTCGCCAAGCTTCTGATTGCCCTCGTGGATATTGCTCTCGATCATGACGCCGATGATGCCGTCATTGCCCTCGGCGCGCTGTTGCACCACATTCCGGCAGACAACCGGCTGCTGATGGAAGTCCTTGCGAGAATTCGCGTGGCTGCAGTCGACCATAACGACTGGCGGCAGGCCCGCTTTCTCGAGGGCCTGTTGCGCCTCTTCCACGGAAGCCGCATCGTAATTCGGCTTCTCGCGTCCGCCCCGGAGAATCATGTGCCCATGCGGATTGCCTGCCGTCTTGATGATGCAGGTGCGGCCTTCCTGGTCGATGCCGAGAAAATGCTGCTGATTGTGGCTTGCCTGCATGGCATTGAGCGCCACGTCGAGGTTGCCCTCGGTGCCGTTCTTAAAGCCCACCGGCATGCTGAGTCCGCTCGCCATTTCGCGGTGGGTCTGCGACTCGGTGGTGCGCGCGCCTATCGCCGACCAGCTCACCAGCTCCGCCGTGTACTGCGGCACGATGGGGTCGAGCATCTCCGTGCCCGCGGGCAGGCCGAGATTCGCAAGCACCATGAAAATGTGACGCGCGGTCCGCAGCCCCGTCGTGATGTCGTAGCTGTTGTTCAAGTGCGGGTCGTTGATAAGCCCCTTCCAGCCGATGGTCGTGCGGGGCTTCTCGAAATACAGCCGCATCACGAGGAACAACCGGTCTTCCACCTCTTTCGCCAGCTTGGCCAGGCGGTTCGCATACTCGATGCCCTGCTGCTCATCGTGCATCGAGCACGGGCCGATGACCACCAGCATGCGCGGGTCGCGCTTCTCCAGAATGTCCACGATGGTCTGCCTCGCCTGCACCACGGTATCGCGCATGGCCGGCGTCGAGGGCATGGCCGTCTTCAATTCACGCGGCGTGACCAGCGGTCTCGTTTCAACGACATGCAAATCCTGCGTCCTGTTCTGTGTGCTATCGCTCATCGGGCGAATCTGTAGGCTCATGATTGGGTCACCGTCATCGGTCATGCCGGACGGGCCGGGCGCATCCGCACACTGCGTAAAACAGCGCCCCGCCGCCAGCGAACAGGCCTAAGAGTTTAGCAGCCAGCCACGCGATAGCGCGAATCTCCGAACAGCAGATTGCACTTACAAATCCAGCAGGCCGGCCTTTTTCCGGACGCGGAGGCGCAGGGCGTTTAGCTGAATGAACCCGGTGGCGTCGGCTTGGGCGTAGGCGCCTTCGTCGTCTTCGAAGGTGCTGATGGCCTCGTCGTAGAGCGAGACATCCGCTTTGCGGCCGACGAGATGGCAGGCGCCCTTAAAGAGCTTGAGACGTGCCACCCCGGTGACGGGCTCCTGCGAGGCATCGACGAAGGCCATGCACGCTTCCATCTCGGGCGAATACCAGAAGCCGTTGTAGATGAGTTGGGCGATCCTGGGGGAGAGGCGGTCGCGCTCGAGCATGACTTCACGGTCCATGGTCAAGCTTTCGACGGCCCGGTGCGCCTCGTATAGCAGCGTGCCCCCGGGCGTCTCATACACCCCGCGCGACTTCATGCCCACGAAACGGCTTTCGACCATGTCGACCCGCCCTACGCCATGCCGTGCGCCAATCTCATTGAGGGTCACCAACAAATTCGCAGGGCTGAGCGGCTCGCCGTTGACGCTGACCGGCGTGCCCTTCACGAAAGCGATCTCGACGTACTCTGGTTCGTCCGGCGCGTCTTGCGGGTCGGCAGTCAATTGAAACATGTCCTTCGCCGGTTCCGCCCACGGGTCTTCCAACACGCCGCCCTCATATGAGCAGTGCAACATGTTGCGGTCGATCGAGTAGGGCTTCTTCAACGTCGCGCTGACTTCGATGCCTTTCGCCTCGCAATACGCCATCATCTTCGAGCGGCTGGTCAGATCCCAGGCCGGCTCCCGCCAAGGCGCCACGATACGCACGCTGGGCTCGAGCGCGAGCGCCGTCATCTCGAAGCGCACCTGATCGTTGCCTTTGCCCGTCGCGCCGTGCGAGATGGCATCCGCGCTCTCCTTGCGCAACACATCGATCATGCCCTTGGCAATCAGCGGACGGGCCACGCTGGTCCCCAGCAAATAGCGCCCTTCATAAATCGCATTGGCCCGCAAGGCCGGAAAGACGAAATCGCGCGCAAACTCCTCCTTCAGGTCAAGCACATGCGCGGACACCGCCCCGGTCTTCAGGGCCTTTTCCCGGGCGGGCTCCAATTCTTCGCCCTGTCCCACATCGGCAATGAAGGCAACCACTTGGGCCTGATACGTATCTTGCAGCCACGCAAGAATGGCCGAGGTATCCAACCCGCCCGAATATGCCAATACGATCTTCTTGATATCGCTCATCGAATGCAGTCCTATCCCCTGGTGATCACGTGAAAACAAAGAAGTTCCGCGCGGCCGCACCCCGCACCGCGCGCGTCTAGTCTATTGGCGGCAGGCGACGCGTGCCTCGCGCTTAGGGCTCAGCCCCGTGCCGGTGTGTTGCATCAGACGCACGAGCACCGCCTTTTGTGCATGCAGCCGGTTTTCCGCCTGGTCAAACACGACGCTCTGCGGCCCGGCCATCACGGCGTCCGTCGCCTCTTCGCCGCGGTGCGCCGGCAGGCAGTGCATGAACAGGGCATCCGGCTTCGCTTGGGCCAGCGCCGCTTCGTCGACCTGAAAGCCCGCGAAATCGCGCCGCCGC
>CAZLBS010000176.1:0-1554 GCA_964557505.1 uncultured Nitrospiraceae bacterium
AGAGCCTGCAACCTCCTGAGCCGGCCAATGCAGAGGAGGCGGCTTCGTTCGCGCCTGACGGTGAAGCACTCGGGCAAGGCATTATGAAGCTGCAATTCTACGACGACGATGCCCTTGAGTCCGGCGGCAAGCCCCGCTTCGAATTGGGCTCCCGCCATTGCCGCTTTGAAGAAGGCGGCGTGTGGACGTTCGAGGATGCCGACGCCGTCATCCGCTCGGAAGGCGAGGACGAAATGCTGATTCGGGCAGGCTTTGGCGAGGTCGATCTCGACAACAAAGAAGCCCGGATGAACGGCGGCGTCACCGTGTACACGGCCGGCATGACCATCGAACTGCAAGATCTCCAGTGGTACAACGAGGATCGCGTGGCCGCGTCCAACAATCCCCTGCTGATTTCGCGCGGCGGTTCGGAATTGACGGCCCTGGCCATGCGGCTCTACCTCGACGAGAAGCGCGTCGAATTGCAAGAAGCCGCGGGGGCCCTGCCCGCGGAACCAGCCGAGGACGCCCTGCCGTGATGCCAACCTACGCGGGCATGCGCGCTGCATGCCTTTTGATGCTAGCGCTCGCCGCCGCGGGATCGCCCACACTCACCGCGAATGCCCAGCAGGCGTCGTTGGAAGGGCTCGACTTTCAAGACGTCTCGTTCAATGCCGGATGGCTAAGCTACGATTTCCGTCTCTCGCGCGTGCTCGAAATGACCGACGGCGCCGACCTGACCTTCAAACCAAGTACGCCCGGGGAACGCCCGCTGCGCATTCGCGCGCGCATGATCACATGGGATTGGCCCGAATCTGCCGAGGCCGCCGAGCCGAACGCCATCGACTTCGAGGGCAACGTCATTATCAATCATCCGCAGGCGGACATCCGCGCCAACCGCGGCCGGTGGAACGTCGCCGGGGATGCCATGGTACTGAGCGGCAATCTGACCATCGAGCTGGAGAACAACGCGGAAATCACCGGCGACCAGGCAACGCTTAATCTGCGCACCGGGGTGCTCGACATTGGCAGTCCGCGCGGGTCGGGCTTGCTCATGAGGCAGCAACGCGAAGGCGGCAGCGCGCGGCTTACGCTCCAGGATGTATCCGATTGGGAGGGCTGGCTCGACCAGGTGAATGCCGAGCGGCAAGCGGATGCGGCCTCGCCCGGCAAGCATCTTTGGTCGCGGCTCGATGGTGCGGAGCGGTCCGGCTTTAGCACCCTCTCCGAGGCTGAAACCCTTGTGGATGACCAGAAGCGCCTGGCCTTGAATGCCCTGAACGGCTTGCTCGCCGACCCTGCCCTCTATGATGCGGATGCCTGGGCAGGCATGAGCCTGCCTGCAGAAGCACAAGACCTTGCGGCCGCGGATGCGGCGGCGCTTGCCGAACAGGACATGATTCGCCGAAACCGCTGGCTGTTGCACACGGCGTATCCAGACCATTTTGCCCCGCCCCCTGGCGCGGCAGAGGAATGAACCGGTTGGCGGAAGAAGCGCGCCTCTTTTATACCGAGAACCTGGTCAAGGCGTTTGGGCGGCGCACCGTCGTGCGCGATGTCTCCATTCGTCTCGAG
>CAZLBS010000176.1:1564-7220 GCA_964557505.1 uncultured Nitrospiraceae bacterium
GAAGTCGTAGGATTGCTCGGTCCGAATGGCGCCGGCAAAACCACGACCTTCCGCATGGCGGTCGGGCTGCACCGCCCGACAAGCGGCCGCATCTGGTTCAATGGCGCCGATGTCACCCGCTTCCCGATGTACAAGCGCGCGCGCAACGGCCTCGCGTATCTGCCGCAGGAGCCTTCCGTGTTTCGGAAACTCACCACCCGCGGCAACCTCTTGGCGATTCTCGAGTATCAACCTCTAACAAAGAAGGAGCGCCATGCCCGTGCCGACGCTCTGCTCGATGACATGGGCATTCGCCACGTCGCGGACAGCCCTGCATATGTCTTGTCGGGCGGCGAACGGCGGCGCACAGAAATCTGCCGTGCCTTGGTCACGGAGCCGAAGGCCTTTCTGCTCGACGAGCCATTCGCCGGCATTGACCCAATCGCCGTGGCAGACTTGCAGCAGACCGTGGCCAAACTGAAGGAACGCGGCATCGGCGTGCTCGTGACCGATCACAATGTTCGCGAGACCTTGGCAATAACCGACCGCGCCTACATCATCAGCGAGGGAACGATTTTGGTTGATGGGACCCCCGAAGAAATCGCGGCAAATCCAGTCGCTCGCAAAACGTACCTCGGCGAGCACTTTAAGCTTGATACGCCCTAGACCGACACGCGTGCGCTGGCTGGCAGCCCTAGCCCTTCTGCCGCTCGTAGCCGCCTGTGAATTGCCGCGCATTACCGGGCAGGTCTATGACGTGCACGGGGAAGAACTGCCGGGCGTCGCTGTGTCCATCGAAGGGACGCCCCATCAGGCAGTTACGAACGCACACGGCGAATACACCCTGCCGCTGAAGGAAGGTGCACTCACCCTAACCTTCATCAAGAGCGGCTATACGCCTGGGGCCTTGTCGCTGCCTGTGCCCGAGCCGGCAGAGATTGTGGCGGCCGACGTTCAGTTGTGGCCCTTGCCGCGCGATGCCGGCGTCTACTTCATGGAGAACTTCGAATACCGCCCGCTCGACACCATTAGTGCCGAACGCATGACCGTCGTCGAGCCGTTGCTCGGCGTCGTTTACGGGACGCGGCGCAAAGAGGCCGTGCAGACTGATGACCCCACCCCTTTTATCGTGGGATACCGCGTGCCGAGCAGTGCGCTGCGGTTAAGCCGGCTGCTGCCGCTGGATTTGAAGGTCGAATCCGGCCAGGAAGCCGTGGAACCTGTCACCGCCTGGGTGCCGAACAAGGCCTTGCCGGTTCAGGCGGTCCGCATCGACAAGCACAAGGGGTTGTTGCGCCACTTCCGCTTGAGCGCCCCGCTCGAGCCGGGCCGCTACGCAATTGACTGGGGCGCCCTCGAGGGAATGGGCGAGCAGGAAAACCGGGTCTTCATGTTCGACGTCGCCGCTCCCCCGGCTGAAAGCCCGGCAGCCGAGGGCCGCGAACCGGCATCCGAAGAGGCGGGAACCACCTAGGCGGGCTCGAGCCGCTGTTGCAATTGCCCCAGGAACTGCTTAATGCGCGCGGCATTCACGCCGAAGTCGCTCCGGCCATCCCGTGATTTCGACCGCATGTCGATGCGCGAGCCGCCATCTTCTGCCGCCTCGACGCGGATCACCACGTCGTCTTTGAACCGGAACACGCGCGAGGCCGCCGTCGCCTCGAGGCGGTGGTTCCCGCCATCGGCCGTCAGATGCTCCCAGCCTTGTGCCTCGGCAAGCTCGCGCACGGCGGCAAAGGCTTCATCTGGCGGCTGCTTGGTGCGTAAAGGCTCAAGCGAGGGATAGCTGGTCTCGATGATCGGCGCAAAACGCTCGGGAAACGAGAGCTGGCGGCCCACATTGCCTGGGAAGGTTTTCGCCGCATTGAACTTCGGCACGTCATACACGTCGGTCGTAATGTCATTGATGGCGGGATAGCCGCTTCCCTGTACGGCGCCAACGACGATCGCCGCGAGCGGCAATATGCCCAGAAAACCCGCCGCGGCAATGGGCAAGCCCCTCGATGCGACGAGCAGATACGCGGCCACCACGACCGCTACAAGGCCGACGGCCCCGCTCAGAATGAAGATGCCGAAGCCCGCCATCGCGGGCGCCAATTGGAAGTGCGCCAGCAGGGGACCCAGAATGCACAGTGCTAATGCAGCGAGCCCTAGAACAAGTGCTATCATTGCCTGAACCTTTAGTGTTGTTGCCGGGGAGTACAGGGCATCGTGCCGCGCTGGCGCGCGAGCTTGCAACTGCGCGCCTGAGGCCATGCCGGAAAGACCTAGGGGAGCCCGCTCATCATGACGGTCACGGTACAGAAGAAGGGCCCAGTCACTACCGTCGTGCTGGACCGGCACGAAGTGCGGAATGCTGTGGACCGGGACACGGCCCATGAACTCGCGGATGCCTTTCGCGCGTTCGATGCCGACGAGGAGGCCATGGTGGCCGTGCTCTACGGCGATCACGGACATTTCTGCGCAGGCGCCGACATGAAGGCAATCGCGGGAGGCACGCCGAATCGGCTCGAGCCAGAGGGCGACGGGCCCATGGGACCCTCGCGCATGCTCCTGCGGAAGCCGGTCATCGCCGCCGTCGCGGGTCATGCCGTGGCGGGAAGCCTCGAGTTGTCGCTCTGGTGCGACCTGCGCATTGCTGAGGAATCCGCCGTCTTCTGCGTATTCTGCCGCCGCTGGGGGGTGCCGCTTATCGACGGCGGTACCGTTCGGTTGCCCCGGCTCATTGGATTGAGCCATGCGCTCGACCTCATCTTGACAGGCCGCCCTGTACGCGCCGACGAAGCCCTCCGCATCGGGCTGGTCAACCGCGTGGTCCCGGAAGGACAAGCGCGTGCGGCCGCCGAGGAACTTGCCTTGCAACTGACCCGCTTTCCGCAGGAGTGCATGCGCAATGACCGGCAATCCGCCTATGAGCAATTCGGCATGCCGCTCGAGCAAGCGCTAGCCAATGAATTCCAGCATGGCCTCGAGTCGCTCGAGGCGGAAGCACTGACCGGCGCCCAAAAATTCGTCGGCGGCGAAGGGCGTCACGGAAAATTCGATTAGCCCGCCGCAGGCTCCAAGCCAAAGACGCGGGCGGCATTGCCCGAAAAATAGAGGCGCGCCGCTTCATCGCTGAGGCCCAGCCCCGCGAACCCATCCAAGCAAGCGGCATGGGTCAGCATTGGAAAATTGGTCCCATACATTACTTTCTCTTTGCCGTGCGTGGTCATGTAGTTCACGAGTTCCGGCGGAAAGCGCTTGGCTTTATAGGCCGACGTGTCGATGTATACGTTGGGGTGCTTCGTCGCCACGGCAATCATCTCTTGGGTCCATGGATAGCCGATGTGCCCGCACACCACTTTAAGCTCGGGAAAATCCAGCGCGATCTCGTCGATGTAGGGAATCGGCCGGCCCGTTTCGCTGGGACGCATAGGACCGGTGTGGCCAACTTGGAGGCATACGGGCGCGTCGAGTTCACAGCACGCCGCGAATAGCGGGTAGTAATACCGGTCTGTCGGCGGAAGTCCCCAGAGCCACTGCACAATCCGCAGCCCGATAAAGCCCTCTTCCTGAATACAGCGCTTGAGGGTAGCGACCGCATCCATGGGCCGCGTCAGGTCGACGGCGCAAAGTCCCCGGAAGCGTTCTGGATGCTCCGCGCAAAGTGCCGCTACCCAGTCATTCGGGATGAGCGCACCCTGAGGCCCATGCCACGCACTGATAAGTCCGGTGCGTACGCCAGCTTCATCCATCGAGCCCAACGTGAAGGCCGCCGGCAGATCTTCTTCAACGTGGGGCAGGCCCAGCCAACGGCGCAACGAGGCGAACATCTCATGGTTCAGAAAGGCGCGTGTCGGATGCTGCATCCAGACGTCAATGATTGCCTGCTCGCCGCTCATGATGTTGCCCCTCCCTTGGCCGTGGCGCCTTCGGCGCCCGATCATACAGGTTCTTGAAGGGGAGAAACGTAAGCGGGTAGGCGGCCAGGCCAATGCCTCCGGGCACGCAGAAGCCCATCCACACGGGAGAGGTCTGCCCGGTCACCAGGGCCACGAGCCCGAAAGCCACAAGGCCCCACGCCGCAAAAAAACCAATCCAGTGCACGGGCAACATCACCAGCTTCAACAACCCGTGGGATCCCAAAATCCACGCTAAACTGCCGTACGCCAAGCTGTAGAAGCCGAAGACTATGCTGGGGGCGTACGCGTAGAAAGCGCTTTCAAACCACAATTGTTCAGGAGGCATACGTAATTCCTCGGCCTTTGCTGCACGCCGCGCGGCTTTATCTATGCGCAACAACGGCGCACGGCAGGCTATGCCGCCCGGCGCCCCCCCCCAGCGCAGCCCTGCGGCATCGCCGTCCTATGAAATAATCTCTTGACAAGCCGCCGCCGCCGCGATACTTTACGCATAAGCCCATGGGAAGGGGGAGCAGACGGTCACAAAGCAAGGTACCTGAGGTAGTCGTAGTGGGTAAGGGTGACGAACCATGTCATTACTGAACGCGTTATCCTGTCCTAGCTGTGGGCAGCCGATGGCGCCCGTGCACGGAGGAAAAGCCGGGCCAGCTGCCATTGATATCTGCGCCAAGTGCTTCACCCCCTGCATAACGCCCGCCACAGGTGGGGGCTCGGCTTACGAAACGGTAGAAGGCGTCCTTCCATTTGCCCAAGTCGCCGCGCCAGGTTCGGTCGTTGAAGCGGTGCTGCGGAGCCTCGCCGGCGGCGACATTCAAATTCCCACGCTGCCCGAGATTCCGCAACGCGTGCTCGCAATGGCGACCGACCCTATCGTGTCGCTCGCTGAGATTGGCGAAGTGATCGCGCAAGACCAATCCCTGTTCATGCGGACGAAACGCACCGCCAACAGCGCCTTCTACGGCGGCGTGGAAGAGCTGACCGATTTCCGGACGATCTGCTCGCGGCTCGGCATTCGCGTGCTGACGCAAATTGCCGCTGCTCAGGCAGCACGCGGGGCGTTTCATTCGGCCGATCCGAAGGCCAACGACATCATGCGCGCGGAGTGGGAGCACAGCCTGGCCGCGGCCGTTTGCGCCGATCGGCTGGCCGCGACATTCGCCCCCGAGGCGCGCGCGTTGGTTTTCTCGGCGGCGCTGCTGCAAGACATCGGGCGCTCCGTTCTGCTCAACGCCATCCTGGTGCAATACCGGGGCCGCGTCGGCGAGTTGCGCTCGGACTTCGAAAAGCTCACCGCCATGGTCTGCGCCGTGCAACTCTTTGCCGGATTGCTGGTGGCCCGCACATGGAATCTCGCCGCGCACGACCGCGCAGCCATCCTCTTCTGTCATGCACGGGCAGAAAGCCTGGACGACTCCCTGAAGCCGGTGGTGTACCTCTCCCAATTGGCGGGCGCGCTGGCACATTTTCTAGGACATCCCGGCGTTGAACGCGAGCATCCGCCCCTTGCCGAGTTGCCCGCGATTTCGTACTTCGGCCTCACGGTGAACGACATTCGCACCCACTTCGCGGAAAGCCGCACGCAACTAACCGAAAATCTCAGCGCCTTCAACATCAATTAGTTTCCGCGGGGCCGGCGCCAAGCGAAGTGTTATGCTAAATGTGCGTACACGAGGGCAGCCGCGCCGAAATTAAAGTTGTTCTTCCATGATGAAATTGCTATGCATTGTGAGCACGCTCGATCTTACGTACCGCTATGGCTGCACGCCGGCGTG
>CAZLBS010000177.1:0-7193 GCA_964557505.1 uncultured Nitrospiraceae bacterium
ACCCCCCTCCATCCTGAACGAGGTCGGATTCAGGGAATGATTGCTCTACACGAACATCTTCTCTCGCGGAACCGCCGCCCCCCGCCTGCAAGCAATACGCCCTCGCTCCCAGCGCCCCGCGGCGGGCTGCCTCGAAAAGATGGAGATGCTCTATTCCGGCAAACACGGCCGCGCCAGCTTCTACCACGTCGAGCAACGTATCAGAGTGCGCGGTGATCACAACTGGCTCCATGGCGTGCATCGGGCTTTGGCAATAAGGGCAGGGCCGTTGTTGGAATGGTGACAGTCCCCCAAACCAAATCGCAACACTACAAGCAACGGCGCACAACGGCCGCTGTAGAGGCTGGGCGCGCCTTTGCTATGATCGGGCAGCACGGGCAAACGCATTGCGGGCATCCAGCCGCGAGCAATGTGCAGCCGCTAGCACAAGGCTTCATCGTACCAATATGACCGACGCCACGTTTGAACGACATACGCCGCAGAGTGAAGCGGGCTTTTTGCAGTATCTCGACCTCAGGCCATGGCGGGAACTGATCCTTCAGCGGTCTTACGACGACTTTCGCGCCTCGGCCCTGAAGACTTATCTCGGCGCCTTTTGGTGGTTCGTCGACCCGCTCATTACGATGCTCATTTACTATTTGGTCTTTGGCATCTTTTTTGAGCGCGGCGGCCCCGACTTCATTCCCTTTCTCATCACGGGGATTGTCGTCTACCACTACTTCGCCCATGTCGTCCGCGAGGGCTGCATGTCCATCTATAAGTCCAAGGGCCTTATACGCCAAGTCGGCATTCCCAAAATCATCTTTCCCATTACGAACATGCTCGTGCAGACGTATCAGTTGGGCTTCTCCGTAGTGCTCCTGGCGCTCGTCTTGCTGTTCTACAGTACGGAAGTAACGGTGCACTACCTCGCTTTTCCGATCGTGCTCGTGGTGGTCTTGCTTTTGGCGGAAAGCGCGGCCATGCTCCTCGGCTCGGTCGTGCCCTTCATTCCCGATTTATCGCGTTTGGCCAATTACGCCTTGCGCTTGGGCTACTTCGTCTGCGGCATTCAATACGCGGTAGACGAGCTGGGCGAAACGCCGCAGCTTTTTCTTCGCCTCAATCCGCTGACGCACATGGTCGACGCGGCGCGCGACTGCCTGATGTATGGGCGCTGGCCGGACTGGCCCATGCTGGCGCTGTGCGCGGCGCTCGGTATCGGCGGGTGCCTCGCGGGCGCGGCGATCATCTGGCGGCTCGACATGATTTACGCTCGGGATATGGAACAGTGAGCGGCGTGGCTGCCGGCACAGAACACGAGCCCTCGCAGGCGGCCCCCGAAACCGGCCCGCAGATTCTGGAGGCGCAACTCGACACCGACAGGCCGCTTCAGATGTCGCTGCGCAACGTCGGCATCTCGTATCCGCTTGGCGCTCCAAAGCTCTTCCGCCGCCGTCCGCGCCTCAGCGTCATCGAAGACCTCACGCTCGACATCTATAAGGGAGACTCCGTCGGCATCGTAGGCCGCAACGGCGCAGGCAAGAGCACGCTCCTCCGCGTGCTCGCGGGCGCCATGAAGCCCGACCACGGCGAAATACACCGCTACGCCAGGCGCAGCATGTTGCTCACGCTCAAATTGGGTTTCCTGCCCTATCTCACGATGCGCGAAAACATCATGCTCGGCGGGCTTTACCTCGGCTTGTCGCGGAAAGAAGTGCGCGCCCGCTTCGACGCCATCGTCGAGTATTCGGAATTGGCCTACGCCCTCGACAGGCCTTTCGGCACGTTCTCGAGCGGCATGCAGGCGCGGGTGGGATTTGCCGTGGCCCTTCAGGCCGACGCCGATGTCCTGCTCGTCGACGAGGCCTTAGGCGTGGGCGACGCGAACTTTAGGAAGAAGGCTGTTAAATCCATGCGTGAACGCTTGCTCTCGAACGATACCACCGTCATCTTCGTGTCGCACAATCCCAATCAAGTGCGCAATCTGTGCTCCCGCGCGGTGTGGCTCGAGGAACGCAAAGCCTGCATGATCGGACCATCGAAAGACGTGATAGACGCTTACGAGAACTTCATGAACGAGAAGTAGGCCCGCGGACCAGAGCGAAGTCGTCGACGCCAATTTGAAACGGGCCATCTGAAGTAATGGTGATGAGGCATTCCCACATCTGGAAGCCGTGCACCGCGCCCACTTCGCCGACAATCTCGGCAATCGATTCCCATAGAGGCCGTTCGCTGACATAGCGCTGCCAGCCATCTTCCGATGGCGTTCCCGCTGGCACGAGCGAAACTGTCCGGCGAATCAAGAAGACCTCGTCCAGCAGCAGGATAGCGGCAGCAATCTGGGGCGCCCCCGCGTCCGTCCGGAGCATGAGCTGCGCGCCCAAATCGCAGGGCTGCTGGCCCATATCCACCTTGAGCCGCATCCGCGCGCGCACCTCGCCCCCGCCATTTCCTTGGATTATCGCGTGGCGGCCGTCCGATTCGCTGAGCCGAATCGCATTGCCTTCCTCCGGAACGGCGCGTGCTCCACGCAAGGGGCCTTCCCTATCGAACGGCTCGACAACAATCGGAGCGCCGCCAGGACGCAGCGGCCCCAGGCTTTCGAATGTGGCACACGGCTCGGCCGAAGAAGCCAAGGCCACCCCGGCCATGTCCATCGCGGCAGCGATACCTGAAAGCAGGTCTTCCGATTCCTCGGCTTCAACGGAGCCTTCATCCCGGAGGTAGTACCACGCCTCGCGCATGTCCGTTGCCGCGGCGGCATAGTCCTCCTGAAGGACCCGCGCCTTGGCCCGGAGCGCCAAAGCCGGCCCCAGATGCGAATACTTGCTCATGTTGCCCCGGGCCGTCAGGATGGCCCCCGTGGCGAAGCGCTCCGCGGCCGCCAACTCCCCCGCGTCAATCGCCGCTTCGACGCTTTCCGCGAAGTCCTGCGGCGCGTAGTGGCGGACTTCGTTGTAGACCGCGCGCACCACCGCCGTGCCGCCCAGCACCACCGCAAGCATCACCAGATAAATCCCGACATACATCCAGCCCGGCAATCTCATCGCCCGTGCCATGCTCCCCATTCGCGCCGCGGCCAACCGAACACGCTGAACCAGCCGCGTTCGTCTTGCCCGCATGCGCAACGGCCGCTATACTCGGCTATGCCGAAGCAAGAGCAGCCGCTCCTTTTGATGATGTATCCATACAATAGAGCACCGATCTTCATGAACTCAAAAGCCCCGCGGCCGATTTCAACAAGCGCCATGCATCGCCTCCGGCGCCATGGCATGACGGCGGCAGCATGCCTTTGTTTGTGCGCTGCGCTCGCCGCCTTCGCGCACGGCGGCGCCAACGCCCAGGAAGAACCCACGCCTCAGCTCGATCCATTCTGGGAGTCCGCGCTGCTCACAGGCCTGCTCGGAGATAACGCCGCCTTTACCGACTGGGAAGATGGCCTCCCGGTTGCATGGGAAAGCTCGGCCCCCGATCGAATTAGGCAAGATCCCGAAGGGCACGATGGGCAGCCGTGCCTCACCATCCGTCCCGGCTCCAACGACTTCGTCGACATGTATCAGCGGCACTGGGACCCGCCCTTTCGCGAAGGCGATTTGCTGACGCTCAGCGTCGACGCCTGGGCCAGCGAGCCCGGCACGCTCGACCTGCGCATCCGCATCGATTATGCCGACGGCGATCGCGATATCATCACCCTGGCGCATCCCGGCGACAAGCAATGGCACACCCTCCGCGCCGCCCAGCCCGTCTCCAAAAGCCAGATCCGTAAAGTCGACTTCGGCGTGCGCGTCCTCTTGCGGTCCAGCGCCAGCGAAGCACGCTTAACCCGCGCCCTTCCAGCTTTCGCGCCGCCCATCCCCTAAGCACGCCCCCACCGCTTCTGCCCATACGGGCTTGACACTGCCCTATTCATCCCTTTCAAAAGGACATCCGAGGCGCGTGCCGTGAACGCCGTCCGGGCCATGGAAGCCTCCACGGCCACATGACAGGTCCACGCAGCCCGCGCATTAGCGCCACCCTTGTGCACCCCGCCCGCGCGCTACTGTGCAACAAGCGGGACTACTGTTCGAAAGACGCCCCCAATCCAAGCAACTTAGCCCACAAGGAATGTTCCAACATGCCCGTCCCCAACGTCCCGAGCCAGTACACCGGCCGTGAATACCTCCGCATCGGCGGCGGATACAAGGCTCCCGCCAAGGGCGCCTCGCCTGCCGGCGGCGCCGACATTGACAACGCCGGCAACATCGCCACCGACGGCGAACTCACCGTCGACGGCGACCTCCACGCTATGGCCACCCTCAATATTGGCCACATCCTGCGCCTCGGTACACCCGTCAACGCCAACATACAAGACGGCGTCATCCCATTCCTCGCAACGCGCATGGCCGTCAACGGAGAAAACGGTCAATCCGACGAACTCCACACCATCACCGGCGGAAACGACGGCGACATCCTACTCCTACAACAGCGTTATAGTTCCGCGGACATTACGCTCAAAGACGCAACTGGAAACATAAACATGAGAAAGCTTGGAGAGGTTTCTTTGGGCGTTCAAGGAGATTCTGTCATACTTCTATACGATGAGAGTCGACAAGAATGGATAGCTCTATTAGCGACGGCTTAAAGCTTTCATGACTACAAGCCATTAGTTCGTCTAAACAGCCTGCTCGACGCCTTCTGGCAGGCAGTGCTTCAAGGCCCATGCTTCAAGGTCCGCGAGTTTTTGTTCGTCGAGGTAAGCGCGTTGTTCATCGGTAATCTCGAGATCCTTTTTCTTGATGCGCTTGCTTTTTTGGATGATTTCCTCGTAGGCGTTTTCGACTTCTTGCGTGATGTCAAGGCCAAGAAAGCGGTACAGCGCCTCAAGATACTCGCGGGCGTCTGGCTGGAAGAAGGACTCGTAGTGAACGAAAAATAGTTTGCCGGCATTGCCGTTCTTGTAAGCCGTGTTCAAACGCTCGAGTGAAAAATTCCATTGCCGCACGGCTTCTCGGTAATTCTTGTCTTTCGGCCAGCTTGGCCTATCAAGAGACGCGCGCCGGTTGTACGAACTTGCGACCCGCTCCAAATCCCGCAGCATGAAGATGAACTTGGCGTCCGGAATCTCTTTCCAGACGCGGCCCATGTTGTGATAGAGCGCCGGAATCTTGTCGCCGACGTATTGGAGGGTCCCTGAATCCCATCTCTCACGCAGCATCTCGTATGTCTCGTCGTCGCGGATATTGGTGTCTTCCTTCCGAATGTCGAAGAAGCGCTCGCGCGTGAATAGCGGCGGGGCGATTTCCTTACGGATAAACTTATAACGCTCAAGGCCGAGACACATGCGAGCATCCGCATTGAGCAATTCGCACATGGCGGTAGTTCCTGAGCGGGGGCATCCTGCTATGAAAAGACAATGCATCAATTGTGAGTCCTCGTCAAAGGTCGATATGCAGGTGAAGCTTTTGGGGTATGGAATCGCTCAGCAGGCAAATGCCCATACGTTCTGTCGAGACGGCCACTTTTACGCGTGGATGCTGCCGTATGGAGGCCCAAGCACGTTCCATTTCTTCTGACCAGGTGATGTCGTCGAACACGAGCACCGCCGGGTCCGCAGCGAAAGGCAGCACCTGCTCGAAATACCGAATGGTCGGGCCTTCCCGATGGTGCCCGTCGATGAAGGCATAATCGACGTGTCCCATCTCTTCCAGCACCGGCTCGAGAATCTCCTGAAACGCCCCCTGCTTGTAGTGCACCCGCCCGAAACCAGCTTGCGTCACCATCTCCTGCGCGGCGGCGATAGAAGGCTCGTGGAGTTCCAGCGTGTACAAATCTCCCGCCCCGGCATGGTCAAGCGCGGCGGCTTGAAACAAGGTGCTGCCCCCGAGACTCGTGCCTAGCTCTATCGCCTTTCGCGGCTCGAACGCAGCAATCAGGCAAAACAGCATGCGGCCATACGCCGTGCCGACAGTGGTTTGCTTGAAGCGCTTGCCGATGGTCGTGCGTTCGCCGCTTAGAAGGTCGATGGGGCGTGCATCTGATGACGCTCCCTGGCGGGCGGCCATGACACGGTCAATGAGCGGTTTGTATTCAGCCGGCATCTCTTTTGCCGTTGCATGCGTTATGCTTTCGGCCAGTTTGGCCACGGCCGGCACTTCCACAGGAAGCTGCCCAAGGTCAATTTCAACCGCTGTGCCAGCATTGCTATTTGTTGGAGACTGCACACCCTATTCCTTTTGTCACACCGCCGAGCCGAAGAGGGATGCGGCTTCCATTTCTCGGAAGACGCGGATGTTGTAGAAGGCGTCTTTGGAGAAGTCGCCGTATTCGCTGAGGTGTTCGTGGAGATTCTTGATGATGTCGGGGACGTCGTATTTGGGCTTGAATCCGAGGTACATGCGCGCCTTGTCGCACGTGACTTTGTAGTTTCGGAAGTCCTTGACGTCTTTGACGTCCATCTGGATTTTGCGTCCGGTGGCTTCCTCGACGGCGTCCTTGACCATATCGGCGACCTGGCCGACGGTGAAATTGTCGTAGGCCACGTTGAAGGAACCGCTGATGCTCATGTCGGCTTGCACGGCCCGCAGGAATGCGGACGAGGTATCGCGCACGTCGATGAGCGGGCGCCAGATGGACGGGTTGTTGACGGTGATTTTGCCGTCGACCATGGCGGAGCGGAACATGGTGTTGACGATGAGGTCGAAGCGCATGCGGGGGCTGTAGCCGTTGACGGTGCCCTGGCGCAGCGCGATGGCGGAGAACGTGTCGTCTTGCAATTGCAGGACGCCGCGCTCGCCCTCGAGCTTCGAGATGCCGTACGGGTAGCCGCAGGTCACCGGCGATTCCTCGTCGTACAGCTCGTTGACGGTGTAGCCGTAGATCGAGCAGGACGAGGCATAGATGAAACGCTTGACCTTGGCCTGCTTCGCGCGGAAGGCCAAGTAGGAGGGCAGCGCCCCGTTCTGAATGAAGTTCATCGCCGGGCTGAATTCCGCCATGGGATCGTTCGAGAGGCCGGCCAGAAAGATGACGATGTCGTAGCCGTCCATGTCGGTCTCGTTCAGCTCGAACAAATCCTTCTGGATGACGTTTGTGCCCTCGGGCAGATGATTGCCGAACCAGAGCTGATCGACAACGTCCACCTCGTAGTTGTGCTCTTGCAGCATGGGCACGAGCACCGAGCCGATGTAGCCGGCCCCGCCGGCAGCCAGGATCTTCATGAGGAGCGCCGCCCC
>CAZLBS010000178.1:0-7185 GCA_964557505.1 uncultured Nitrospiraceae bacterium
GGGCGGAAGCAAGCCGCCTCCATGCATGCGCTGGTAGATCTTCCAATGCCGCTCCAACGTGCGGTAAGCGGCGTCCATCGGGGCGATGGACTCGCTTGGTCCCAAAAACAAGATGCCTTTGTCCCGCAAGGCGAAATGAAACAGCCGCAAGATGCGCTCTTGCGCCGTCTGCTGCAGGTAGATCAAAACATTCCGGCACGCGATCATGTCGAGCCGCGTAAACGGCGGGTCGATCATGAGGTTGTGTTCGGCAAATACGACATACTTTCGCAGCCGCGAGACGACGCGCCAGCCTTGCGGCGATTCTTCAAAGTAGGCATTGCGCCGCGCCTGGGATACTTCTTCGAGGCTCTCTTGCGGGTAGACCCCGTTGGACGCCTTGTCGAGCGCGCCGCGGTGCACGTCGGTCGCGAAGAACTTCACCTTCGGCGGATCATCCAAGGTCGACAAGGTTTCGTCGAATAGAATCGCGAGCGAATAGACCTCTTCCCCGGTGGCGCAACCCGGCGCCCAGATGCGAATCTCCTCGCCATGCTCATGCTGCTCGAGAATACGCGGTATCACCTGCGCTTGAATGTAGTCGAAGGCATCCGGATCCCGGAAGAAGCGGGTAACTCCGATGAGCAGATCGTGAAACAGCAGGTCGATTTCTTCCGGCTGCTCGCCAAGGAGGTCTGCGTATTCTTCAAGCGTTGCCTTCCGGTGCACGCTCATGCGCCGCTCGATGCGGCGGGCGACGGTCGCCATCTTGTACTGAGAAAAATCGAGCGTAGAGTTCGTGCTGAGCCGGGCGAAGATGGGGGCATAGCGGCGCGCATCTTCTGAAAGCTCCATGCTCGCATAGCTCATGGAGCGCGCTTCGGCCTCGGCGGCCGCGCCGTCGCCGTTGTTGCCCCCGCCGTTTCCCTGCAGGGCGCCCGTCAGATAGCGGGCCAGCGCCTCCGGCGGCCCCACGAAATCGGCCAGCTTGGTCTGCACCGCCGCCCTCGGCATGCCATCGAAGGTGGCGCTCGTAATCGCCTGCACGAGCACGCGGCCACCCGCCTGGTGAATGTCCACGAGCCCACGTGAACCGTCGGTGCCTGTGCCCGAAAGGATGACCGCAACAGCCCTGCTTCCTGCTTCCGCGGCCAAGCTGCGCATAAACATGTCTATCGGAAGATGGAGCGGCTGCATCGATTCACGCTCGCGCAGCTGAAAGTGGCCGCCATCGATCGTCATGTCTTTGCCTGGCGGAATGAGGAAAATAGTATTGGGCTCGATGGCCATGCCCTGCTCGACGCGGCGGCTCGGCATCAGGCTGAAACGTGCCAGCAACTCGCCCATCACGCTCTTGAAGTCAGGCGATAAATGCTGGATCACTACGAACGCCATTCCCGTCTTGGAAGGCAGATTGCGGAAGAAGCTCTCGAGTGCGGCAAGGCCCCCCGCGCTTGCGCCAATGGCGACTATCGGAAAGGCGGCCTGCTCCAAGGAGCCTTCGCCGCCGGATTCAGTATCGATCTCCATCAAACTCCTCGTCAGCCGTGACCCCGCAGAGCTGCCGCAAGTTCCGAATAGCAGCAAGCAATGCGCTGTATGCGGCGTAAACGGGGTCTACGCGTGCTTGGCCATGAGTCTAACTTGCCGCGCTTGCCTTATCAACCGCTTTAGATTTCCTACGGGTGTTCACGTAAGCTTGCAGGCGTGTGCCAACCAGAAAGGTTTCCTCCTGTGCGCATTGCTATGTTTACAAATACCTATGTGCCTTTGGTGGGGGGCGCCACCATATCGATTCAGCGCACGGCCGAATGCCTTCGTGAGCGGGAGCATGACGTGCTGATCGTCGCGCCCGACTACGATGACGCGCCCCAAGATGAAGACAACGTCATTCGGGTGACCTCGCTCAAGAACTTCAACCACACGCGGTTTAGCGTGCCCTTGCCCTTGCTGCATGACCTCGACGAACAGCTCGATGCGTTTGGCCCCCAAGTCATCCACGCGCATCATCCCTTCTTGTTGGGCGACTCCGCGTTGCGCCAAGCCGCCCGGCTGAATGTTCCCTGCGCGGTCACGCATCACACGCACGACCTGCTTTACAGGCAATACGTACCCGACTTCGCCCCTTGGCTCGGCGACTATGTGCATGAGTTGGCCGCAGGCCACGCCAATCTGTGCGACGCGGTCGTCGCCCCCACGGCGAGCATTCGCGAGGAATTGCGCGAAGCTGGCGTACGCTCCCCCATTCATGTCATCCCAACCGGGCTAGACGGAGAAGCGTACGCCCACGGCGACGGACAGGCCTTCCGGGAACGGCATGGCCTGCCCGGCAACGTGCCCGTCATTGGCCACGTGAGCCGAATCGCCCCCGAAAAGAACCAAGTGTTTTTGATGAAGGCTATCGCGCGGGCTCTCGAGAAACGCCCGGATACCTATGCGCTTATCGTGGGCGATGGTGAAGACTTCGAGCGCGTGAAGACGGAGGCCCAGCGTGCCACCACGGCGGAGCGCTTTGTATTTGCCGGCGTGCAGAAGGGCCAAGACCTGGTCGATGCGTACCACGCCATGGACGTATTCGCCTTCTCGTCGCTGAGTGAGACGCAAGGCATGGTCTTGGCGGAGGCTCTCGCAGCAGGCGTGCCGCTCGCCGCCATTAAGGCCCGCGGCAGCCGCGACATCATCGAGGATGGCATCAACGGGCGGCTCGTCCCACAAGAAGACGCCGAAAAACTCGCGGACGCCATTGCCTGGTGCCTGGACCATAAGGCCGCGTTGCTCAAAGGCATCCCTGATACGCTGGCCCCCTACCTGCTGGAAAACACCGTGTCCAAAAACGAGACCTTGTACTTTCGGCTCATTGAAAGCGGCAAGGGCAATTTCGCCTTGGAAAACAGCACCTGGGACAAAGCCAGCCGCATCATTCAGGAAGAATGGGCCATCTGGAAGAACCGGGTGAGCGCCATTGGCGACGCGCTGATACCAGACACGCGCCCTCCATCCGAGCGCGCCAGGCGCTAACCCAACGCTTGCAAACCGTTTCCCCGAGTTTTACGCTATAGCGTTACGCGGCATATGACGCGTCTTCGCGAGGGAACATGAGCATTAAGTACCCGTTTTGCCGGGCGTCTCACAGGCGAGACCGGCCCGGCTTGAACGGCCGTAGGAGGGCCATCGCATGGGCCACGTCGATCCAAACCTCGTTCGGAATGTCGGCATTGCCGGTCACAGTGGAACCGGCAAAACGACGCTCATTGAGCACCTGCTCTTCAAGGCCGGCAAGATCAAGCGGGCGGGCTCAGTCGAAGAGAAGAATACCGTTGGCGATTATCTGGAAGAAGAGCGCGACCGACAGCAAACGGTGAACATGAAGCTCATGCACCTCGAGTGGAAGGGCAGCCGCATCTATCTCGTCGACACGCCGGGATACGGAGACTTCATCGGCGAACTGGCTGCATGCGTGCCCGTCCTCGATGCAGTGATTATCGTGGTCGACGCGACCACAGGCATCCAAGTGGGCACGGATGCCGCCGTCCATTACGCGGAGAAATATCAAATACCGCACGCGTTCTATGTCAATAAGCTCGACCGGGACGGCGCCGATTTCAACGCTGCGTGTGCGCAAATCCGCGAGGCATACGGCAAGCAATGCATCCCCATGATCTTGCCTGTCGGCGAGGGGGAAAACATCGAACGCGCCATTTCGGTGCTCGAAGATGTTGAGGGCGACGATGAGAAAATCATTCACGACGTGCGCGAGGAAGTGAGCGATACCGTTGCCGAGCAGCATGAAGAGTTGCTCGCCAAATATCTCGACACCGGCGAGTTAAGCCATGATGAATTTGTGCATGGCATTCAGGAAGGCATTGAAAAGGAAGCCATCATTCCGATTATTGGCGGCAGTGTGATCCGAGACATTGGGGTGGAGCGGCTGCTGGAGTTGATGCACGAATCCTTTCCGACGCCCCTGGACCGGGATGTGCATGCGGCCAATGCCGCGGGCGGCACGCTCAAGGTCAAAATCGCCGAAGACGAGCCCTTTCTCGGAGAAGTGTTTCACAGTGTCGCGGACCCCTTCGTCGGCCAGCTCACCTTCTTCCGCGTCTGGACCGGCACGCTCAAGTCGGACAGCGAGTTTTACAACAACACCACGCAGACCAAGGAGCGCACCGGCAAAATCTTCGTGTTGAACGGCAAAGAACAGGTCCCCGTCGAGGCGGTGGGTCCGGGCGAGATCGCCGCGCTCACCAAATTGAAGGCGACCCACTTTGGCGACATCATGAGCGATGGGCCGCGCGACATCGTCTTGCCGCGGATTGAGATTCCCGAAGGCATGGTCAAGCGCGCCATCGTGCCGAAGTCCCGCGCGGATGAAGACAAGATTGGCGAGGCGCTCAACCGGCTCGCCGTGGAAGACCCGACGTTTACGCACTACCGCGATGAAGAGACGCACGAACACTTGGTCAAGGGCATGGGCGACATTCAACTGGAACTCATGATGCAGCGGATGAAGAGCAAGTTTAATGTCGAAGCCGACTTGGAACTGCCGCGGGTAGCCTACAAGGAAACCATCCGCTCGACGGCCGAAGCACAGGGCAAGCACAAGAAACAGAGCGGCGGGCATGGCCAATACGGCGACGTGCATCTGCGCATCAGCCCGAACGCGCGCGGCGAAGGATACGTCTTCAAGGACAGCATCGTCGGGGGCGTCGTGCCCCGGCAATACATTCCGGCCGTAGACAAAGGCGTGCAAGAGTGTCTCACCAAAGGCCTCTTCGCCGGATACCCCATGGTCGACGTGACCGTAGAGCTGTACGACGGCAGCTACCACGATGTGGACAGTTCCGAAATGGCCTTCAAAGTCGCGGCAAGCCTGGCCATGCATAAGGCCGTCGACAGTGCACGGCCCTGCCTGCTCGAACCGATCATGGCGGTTGAAATCACCGTGCCGGATGAGTTCATGGGCGACATCAACGGCGACCTCAACAGCCGCCGCGGGCGCATCATGGGCATGGAGCCCGCGGGCCCCGGACGCCAGCGCATTCAGGCGCATGTCCCGGAAGCGGAGATGCTGACCTATGCAAGCGAACTGCGCAGCATGACGCAGGGCCGTGGCCATTACACGATGACCTTCGACCATTACGAGGAAGTGCCCGAGCACATCGCACAGGGCATTGTGTCGGCTCACGCCGAGACGGTCGCCGCCGGATAACCGCAAGCCTTGTCCCTGCGCTTCGTCCATAGTGCCGATGTTCATCTCGACAGCCCCCTTAGGGGGCTGTCGCGTTATGATGGCGCTCCTGTCGACGTGCTGCGCGGCGCCTCGCGCAAGGCTTTCGAACACCTCATTCAGTTCACCCTCGAGCAAGAAGCCAGCTTCCTTGTCATCGCGGGCGACCTGTACGACGGGGCCCTCCAGGATTTTAGCGCGAGCCTTTTTGTCGCAAGACACCTGAGCCGCCTGCATGAACCTGGCGTGAAGACATTTATCATTCAAGGCAACCATGACGCGACCAACCGCATGCGGAAAGACTTGCGCAGTGCGTTGCCTAGTTCCGTGCGCATTTTCAGCGCCACCCAGCCGGAGAGCGCCGTCCTCGAGGACCTCGGCGTGGCAATCCATGGCCAAAGCTATGCTATCGAAGCCGTCAGGGAAAACTTGGTCCAGCAGTATCCAGCGGCAATGCCCGGCCTGCTCAACATCGGCATGCTCCATACAAGCCTAACCGGACGCGAGGGACACGCGAATTACGCGCCCTGCACCCAGCAAGATTTGGAGCGTTTGGGCTACGACTATTGGGCTCTGGGTCATGTGCATCAGCGTGAAGCGGTCAGCCACGAGCCGCCCATCCATTTCAGCGGCAACGTGCAAGGACGCCACATCCGCGAAACGGGACCCAAAGGCGCGCTGCTCGTCGAGATGGACCGTTCCGGAAATGCCCGAACCACCTTTCAGGCCCTCGACGCCGTTCGATGGGAGCGGCTTATCATCGACGCCGCCGGCATGAGCCACGGCCATGAGTTGCTCGATGCATTCGACGAGCACGCCTCGCGCGCCCTTGCCGAAAGTGGCGGACGCCTTCTCGCCGCCCGGGTGGTCATCACGGGTGAAACAAAACTGCATGCGGCGCTCATCGCACGGCGGGAAATGCAGCGGGCTGAGCTGACCGCCAAAGCCGAATCGCTTCCTGGCGACCTCTGGCTCGAGAAGTTGGAAGTCCAGACCCGCCCAATCCGGGCGAAAGGACCACATGACCGTAGTGGAGCAACGGGTGAGCTTATGCACTTGCTGAATGAGGCCGCCCAAGACCGTGCGCTGCTCGAGCCCCATATGAGCCAGCTGGCGCCATTCTTCGAAAAGGTGCGAGGCGCGCTTCCAGAAGAGGCATCGGCACTGGACTTCGCTGACGGCTCATTGGCGGCGAAGCGGCTCGAGGAAGTACGCGGATACATCGATGATGCCTTGTCCGAGTTGGCAACTCGTCCAAGCGATACTGAAGGCTAGCCATGCGCATCGACGCCTTGCGGCTTATGGCATTCGGCCCCTTTACCCGAGCCACACTCGACCTAAGCGGGGGGCAAGAAGGGCTTCACCTCATCTACGGCCCGAACGAAGCCGGCAAGTCTTCCATGCTGCGGGCCATCACGCAATTGCTTTTTGGCATCGAGCCAGGCGAGCGCGAAACGTTTGTGCATGCGCACGCCAACCTGCGCATCGGAGCGCGGCTTCGCACCTGCGCCGGCGAGACGCTGGACTTCGTCCGGCGCCGCGGCGGCAAAGATTCGCTTCGTGAAGCGGATGACCGCAAAAAGCTGCCCGTAGAAGCGCTGGAACCTTTTCTCGGATCGGCGGCGAAAGACCTTTTCACGAATCTCTATGGCCTCAGTCACGACCAATTGGTCGCGGGCGGGCGGGAGATGGTGCGAGGCGAAGGCAATCTGGGCAAGCTGCTTGCGCAGGCACGCGGCGATACCCGTCTCGTGCAGGCCGAGGCCGCCATGCAGGCGCAACTCGATGCCCTATTCAAGCCGCGCGGCAGAAACCAGCGCATCAACGCATTGCTCTCCGAAATCGGCGGGCTCAAGAAAGAAGTTAAAGATCTGGCGCTTCCTCACCGGGCCTGGCAAGAGCAGCAGCGCACCTTGGCCGAGGCGGAACGCGCCCACGCCGAAGCGCGCATCAAGCAGGAAGAGGCCCTCGCCGAACTC
>CAZLBS010000179.1:0-1141 GCA_964557505.1 uncultured Nitrospiraceae bacterium
GCCTGACCACAGGGCAACCGGCTTGATCCAATTCTCGAGCGGCGGGACGACGCGCTTTTCCAACTCGCCGCCCCCCGCGCCGCCGCCCGGAGCGTATTTCTCGTAATCGAAGACCACGCGATCGTAGTAGTGCGCGCGCTGAGGCACAGCGCTGCGTGGCCGGCTGAAATGCTCGTAGGGTTGCGGATTGCGGTAACCCGAAAGCAAGTGAATGCCTTCGTCCACAGCCGCCAAGGTCACCTCGCCTTGCGCGGGATTCCCGTCTTGTTTCCGCACACGAATGCGCACCTCGGCATCGGCGCCGGGTTCAAATGCCTCGGGCACATCCAATAGCGCTACGTCGAGTTCCCGGCTGGGCTCATCGACCTTCACCATCGCAACAGCAAAACTCGCGTAAGGATGCAGCGCCGGCGATTCCTCATCGACCGCATGGATCGCGGTAACTTCCAGCCAGACATTCGGCGTATGTTCGCGCGTGATAGGCAGCTCAAACGCGCCCTTGCCATCAACGATGGCTACAGGATGCAGATGATACCCATGCTCCCCATGCACGCCGACAATGGCGGCGCCGTCGAACGGTGATTCAATGCGCAGTGAAGCCGTGCTCCCGGGCACATACGTTTCTTGATCCAGGGTCAACGTCACGAGTTGAGGATCAGCCGTGTCAGACACGTAGGCCCGGCCGCCATAAGCATAAAACGACCGGGTGCTGTATTGAGGCGTGTTCCCGCTATACACGCGAACGCGGAAGCGG
Source organism: uncultured Nitrospiraceae bacterium (assembly GCA_964557505.1). Lineage (GTDB taxonomy): Bacteria > Hydrogenedentota > Hydrogenedentia > Hydrogenedentales > CAZLBS01 > CAZLBS01. The sequence continues at coordinate 755 of CAZLBS010000179.1, forward strand.
CCGTCGCCTGGCGCCTCGAACACCGTTTCGCCGCGCCCGTTCTCGAGCGGCACCGTCATTTCTTGGACAGTGGCGTACCGTTGCGACCAGCCTGGCTCGAGATTGCTGTAGTAGCGCCGCACGTGATAACTCCACGTCTGCCGCTCGATGGCGAGTTGGACTTCTCCGAGCGTTGCCGCGGCTCCATCCGCTTGCACCGCGGCCGTGCGCACACGCAGCTTCCCATCCGCATCGCGCGAAACATCAAGGCCGAGCGCGATCGAGGAGGGCATCAGAGTAGCCTGGGTCTTGCCCACGGCTGATCGTCCGCCAAGTTCGAAGACTTCGCCAAAGATTGCGGCAGTCACCGGAAACGTTACGCCGTCAGCCACTTCGGGCACGTGCGTG
>CAZLBS010000179.1:1151-7158 GCA_964557505.1 uncultured Nitrospiraceae bacterium
GTCCCTCGGCGTTGGTCTCGCTCTCGCCGGCTGAAAAGAAGGTTTCCTGGAAAGCCGCGTCATTTCCGAAGTGGTAGGTTTCCCATTCCGGAAACGGGCTGTGTGCCTTAGTGAGGCGTATCCACACCTCAGCACGCCGGTTTGCCGCGGGAGCTCCAAAGAGGTGCATGGCTGCCACCGTGATGCGTTGCTCTTCTCCTGCCATCCAGCGTTCGTCAGCCAGCGTGACTTCCGTCTTCATCGTGCTCGGCACGAATTCCTCCACGTTAAAGCGGTAGGAACCAATCGAACGCTCCTCGCCGGGAACCTTTAGCTGCGCCGTATACGTGCCGGTCGGCGCCGTTCGCTCCACCACGACGTCTACGCCTCCTGCCCCGAACGTGTTCAACCGGATGGGCCGTTCCGTATGCATTTGCCCATTCGGCTTGCGCACCTCCAACAAAAGGGGAATCGCCCCTGCGCTTTCGCCGTAGTTCTGGCGGACGATATAGTGCAGGTGAACGGTCGCCCCAGGCCGGTACAAATCGCGGTCCGCATAGACGAAGGCGTCATAGCCCGTGCCGTCATAGGGGTCTCTCGCCCCGTATTCGCGCGGCAGCGCATCTGAGCGCCTATCCAGTTTGAGGAAAGTGTAGTCCGATTCATGTTCGGCCACGAGCGCGGCAGGGGTTCCCAAGCGGGCTGTGAAATCCGTCAAGCGAAGCGTGCCGCCAGGGCCCGTTACGCCTTCGGCCAGCCGCTGCCGCTTCGATGAGTAGACCGAGACGCGTGCGCCCTCCGCCGGCTTCAGGTCGTACAGCCCATGTGCAAAGAGCGACAATTCACCGTCTTCCCAATGCGCGAGCACGCCGAGCTTCGTCGATACTGCTACTTTGTACGACTCTGTCCAGCCATCCGCGTCTTTCGCATGCAAGATAAAGACGCCTTCTTTGTCAGCAGGCAGCAAGTCGTCAAGATTCAAAAGCGTTGAATGCCGCCGGTCCGGCATGGCCGATGTGTCGAGGGACCTTTCTTCAAGCTTTTCGCTAAACGTTTCGGTCACTTCCGAGTTCGCGCCGCCCTCGGCAATGGCGTCAAGCGCGGCCATGAGATTCGAGGGGAAAAGGCGGTAGATCGTCAGCGTGCAGGTATCGACATTGCGCGTTTCCAGACCCAGTCCAACACGCTCGCGCTGGGGATAGTAGAAGCGATTCGGATGCGCGAAGCGAACCAGCGCGGGAATTCGGCTGGTCTCCGCACGAATGTAAAGCGGCTGATCCAGCGCCGCCCCTTCTGCGACGGGCATTCCTTCAGCCAGCGTGACTTGGTACTCGGTGTTCGAAGACCATTGCCCCCGCAATTCCAGCGCCGCGCCGTCGGCCAATTGAATCTGTATGTCTTCGACCGCGGGCGAAATTGTCACGTAATCGCTGAGGGAGGATTCGTCCAGCACTTGGCCTAGGGGCTGATTGAATTCCACGTGCAGCTTGTAGCCGAAGTCTTCATCATACTGCCACCAGTGATGTTGCACGGTGAGAGGCGGCATTTCGCGTTCGAGCGTCTTGGTCCAGATGCCGGTTAGGCCCCTGCCTTCCGTGCCCTCGAGCGGCGGGCGGAGTTCCAGCCGCGCACGGACACGGCTGGCATCTTGCGCTCGAAGGCGCACCGTGAATTGGCTGCCGCCATCCGGGCCCAGCAACTCAAAGGGCATGGACTCCCCGCTGTCCAGATTTGCGACGGATAGCGCCATCTCTGCTTGCTCCCGGCGCACCTCGCCGGAAAAGCGCAGCAGGACATCCTGATAGTCAGGCGTGAAAGAGTCCCATTCGGCCCCTACGGTAAGCGAGCGAGAGGGGTGCCGGGCCGTAAAGGGCGCCACCGTGACAAGCCTCCCAGCCGCATCCGTCAGGCCCGCCTCGATGCGAAACTGAAATGGCAGAGGCGGCTCGCGGTCGAAAAGAAAAGAGACCGTGTTCGATACCGCGTTGCCCTCAGGAGCTAGGCTTGCAGGCAGCGGCTCTCCGGCTTCGGTCTCGAAGGTGATGCGCTGCGCAACTTCGCCAGGCTCCACGTCATAAGGCCAAACCAGCACGAACCGGCTCGGGCCGTCGTCAGCGAAGCCCCACTGCTTTGGCTGAAAGGGGGTTGTTCCGAAATGATGCGTGGCCCCAGGGGCCGGCACAATGGGCGGGTCCAACGTAATCGCGACCATCAATTCGGGCGGCAAGTCGTCTAACGCTATCGCTAGAAAACGTTTACTCACCCGAAGCTCATACGAAAGCTCGGGCGTAATGGTGATGGCTTCCCGAAGCGCTTCCTCCCCGGGCCACTCCTGGTCTTCAGAAAAGAAGAAGATGACGTCATCTTCGAGCGCATCGCCAGGAAGCGGCACGATGCCGGCAAGGCTCTCAGCTGCATCGCCGAATGCCCCGTTAGGAAAGAGCGCAAGAGCAGCCGTTATAGTGACTGCAGCAAGCGCTGCCTTGACGTTTTCCCGATTCATAATGGCAGGCCCTCGCCCTGTTGATGCCTAGCGTATCCGCGCCGGCGCGCCTGCACCGTGCCTGTTCGCACCATTAATGCGCCCCGGGGCCCGCTGGTTGCAAATCTACTTCCTTAGGGCTGTTCAAGGGTGTTACGGACAGGTGCAATGGGTTGCCATGAGCGTACAGGCAACCTATATCGACTTGATTTACAGCCGCTACAATTGTTATATTTTCGTCACAAGATGGAAGTGCAACCGACATTGTAACCTCCTACGATCCTAGATAAGCACATCGTACGGGGGGCTGCCGGGGCCGCGTTGCACGGGGTCCGCGGCGCGGGGCCGGTACCAACAACACACACGTGGAGGAGCGTCCAATGGACATCGACATCAACATCAACAGCAACGTAGCCGCGTACTTGCAAATCGAAAATCACGTGAAATTCGCGATTGCAAGCAACAAGGTCAAGCCCGGTGACCAGTTGCCCACGGTCAAGGAATTGTCCGAAAAGCTCAAGGTCAACCCCAATACGGTGGCAAAGTCCTACCGCGACCTCGAAGTCATGGAATACGTGTACACGCGCCGAGGGCGCGGCGTGTTCGTCAATCATGGCATCGAGCAGAAGTGCCGGGAAGAGACCTACAAAGAGTTGATTGGCAAGATTTACGAGGTGGTTTCGGAAGCCAAAGCGGCCGGCATGACCAACTCGGACATCGACGCAATCGCCAAGACGAGCATGAAGCACGCTGGCGTGCCCTATTCGGCCGCGCCGGATGCCGTCTTGTCCTTGGCCAAAAAGAAGAGCAAGTAACCCTACCCAGCATATCCTGCTGGCAAACCAATTGAAGCAGAGCGCGCATGCCATGCCCGGCATGCGCGCTCTGCTTTTGCGGTCAGAGAAGGCTAGGGATTGACCACATCCAATGTGAAGAGGCGGGTTGTGGTGGCGCCTTGGGCATCGGTGACGCGCGCGGTAAACGCGAAGGAGCCCGTCGATGCCGTGCTTCCTTGCAGGGTGCCGCCGCTCGTCAGTTCAAAGCCATCGGGCAGCCCGCTCGGCAAGCCTATCGCCCAGAAATAGGGGGGCGTTCCGCCGGATGCTGTCAGCGTTTGCTGATACGGCACAATCCGCGTGGCATCGGGCAACTCGGGTTCTGTGACGATGGCCAACGGCGGCGGGCCCTCGTCCGTTGGCGGGCCGATGAACAAGGTGAATGCTTGTGCCGCTGAGGCTCCCTCGGCATCTTCCACGTTGAGCGTAAACACGAACTGGCCTTGCTCCTCGGGGACGCCTCGCAGACTCCCGCCACTGGTAAGCGTGAGCCCATCAGGCAGCCCTGGACCTTCTGCTGCGGTCCACAGATAGGGCGGGGCGCCGCCAGCAGCCGAAAGCGAGATGTCGTATGCGGTCCCTTGAGACGCGCCGGGAAGAGTTGCATCGGTCGTAATGACCACGCTGGTGGGTGCTTCGCCAGGCGCGAGCACCTCGAGCGAGAAGAGCCGTTGCGCCTCAGTCCCCAGGCTGTCTTCCACTGCAACCGCAAACACAAAGCGGCCAAGTTCGCCGGGCGTGCCTTGCAGGGTGCCGCCACTCGTAATGGAGAGACCATCGGGCAACTGACCCGGCTGAGGGGCACTCCACAAATAGGGTGCTTGGCCGCCCTCTCCGTCGAAGGAAAAGCTATAGGGCTCGAATGCCGTGGCGCCGGGCAAGTCCGCGTCATTGGCGATTGCCAGGCTGCCAGTTGCCGCTGGCAAGACGCTGACCGAGATGAAGCCGCTGGCGACCGCGCCGAAGGCGTCGCGCACCAGGACTTCGAAGGTGTAGCCCCCGGGCGCTTCGGGCGTGCCTTGCAAGGTGCCGCCGCTCGTGAGGTCGAGGCCAGGCGGAAGCGCTCCGCTAGCGCCCGCCTCCCAGGCAAATGGAGCGCTCCCGCCTGCTGCACTCAGCGCCGCGGAGAAAGGTTGGCCCACGGTTGCCTCGGGCATGAAAGCGGCAGCCACGGCCAGCGGCTCCATTCCGCTGCCGTTTGCCCGTCCCGAGACGAGCGACACGTCGTCCACGAACACCGCCGTAGGGGCCGCGAGCGAGGGCCCATTCAAGTAGCTGAACCCAACGGTATGCACGTCTCCGTCAGCAAAGCGCGTCACATCGATCGTCACCAACTGATAGTTGGCGAACGTCACTTGGTCATCCGCCGTCGCTTGAAACACGGGCGTGCCATCAATTTGCGCATTAAACGTGAACGCCCCGGCTGCCGCCGGAATCGCCAATTGAAACTGGAGCGTGGCAGCATCCGTATCCGGAATCAGGACTTCCTGGGCAAGGGTCGCCATTTCGGGCGTACCCTCGGGCGTCCCGCCAAAAAAGGCCCAATACACGCCGGTCCTCGCTCCAAGGCCATTGATTCGTCCGCAGCTTGGTTCATCGCAGATGACGTTGCCAAAGCTTTGCGACATCTCGACCCACACGCCGCCATCTTCGCCGCGCTCAAAACCCGGGTCGGCCAGGAGATTGCCCTGCCCCGCGCCAATGGGCCGAAATATCGCGACGACCGTCTCATCCTGGCTAATGCTCAGTTGCGTGGTGGGCGCCGTCGTATTCAGTCCCGCTCCCTGGTATTCCACGAACTCGAAACCTGGGGAGGGTTCCGCCGTAAGGGTAATAGGCATGCCCGCGAGATATTGCGTTTGCGCCGGTGCGGCTGTGAGGGCGCCCGAGCCTGGCGGTTCCACTTCCAACGTGAGCGTGTGCAGTGCGTTTGGCGGCGGACAGCCCATCAAGAGCGCGCTTGCACTTACGACTGCAATCGTGAGCACCGCTTTCTGCATCCACATAAATGATTGCTCCCGCCGCACACGCGGCAATAGGGCCGCGCGCCAAGGCAGCGGCACCAACTCTCACACGCAGGCTCGAGCCTTACAGGCCGTTCAAAAAGTCGCCGAAGTTGCGTATGGCTTCCAATATCGCGTTGAACAGCTCGATGAGCGCGAACAACACATCCAACACGTCGAAGATGTTGTCGATGTCCGAGGCCAACGCCGGCCGGCGGACGCCAGCAATGCTTGTACCGGGATTCATTCGTTTGCCTCCACTTCCGCACCGGGCGAAACAGCCGGCGCATCGCGCGCTTCTACTTCCACCGGAGCAGTCCCCGACCCCGTAAAAGTGGTATCGTCCGACTCATTCGTTACAGGCGTGTCAGCGTTTCCATAACCGTTCTCTCGCGGCCTTGGCACAAGCGTGTCTGCCGTAGCCGTTCGAAAGTCATGCCATGCCTGGCGCAATCCTACGCGCGCCGCGGCCAACTGCGCATTGGCACGCACCAAATCGCTTTGTGCTTGATTCAACCGGACAAGTGGAGCGCGCCCTGCGTTGTATTCTTCCTCGACCAGGGCCCGTTGCCGCGCGACAAATTCACTGGCCGTACGCTGCAGCACGAGGCGCTCCTGGGCGATGCGAACGCGCGTGGCCGTCTCGTAAACGTCATTGCGCACTGCCTGATCCGTCTCCGCGAGCCGCCACTCTTGCTCGCGCCGGG
>CAZLBS010000180.1:0-2583 GCA_964557505.1 uncultured Nitrospiraceae bacterium
GCCAAGGATTCACCATCGAGCTTGCTATCCAGGGCGTGCCCGCGCCGGGAACCGTGTTGTTCGAGTCCGCTCATCCCGAGGACGCCGATGGCCGAACCCAGGACCCTGGCATCTTGGTCTCCGTTGCGGAGAACGATTGTGTTGTCCTGCGCTTTAGCGATGGCGAGCGAACGGCTGAATGGACAAGCGATGCGGGCGTGCTGAATGCCGAAGGACTGAATCACATCGTGGCCATCGTCGATGGCGGGCCGCATATCATGCGCTTCATCGTCAACGGCGCATCCGACGACGGACGCGACCAGCGCCAATATGGTTGGGGCCGGTTTAATCCCGCGTTCAGCGCTGTCCCTCTGATTGCGCCCCAACGCGGAGAGGCCCTGACCCTGCTGCGAATCTACGACCGCGCTCTCACCACGACCGAGGCCATCGGAAATTGGCGCGCCGCCAACTTTTCGGAACCACCTCCAGAGTGAAGACGAATAGGCAGGCGGGATCCCGACCGCGGAGGGGGCGCCGATGTAAGCGCATTGAAGACTGAGGAGAAAGCGGAAGAACGGACGCGTTCCTACCGTATGTATAAGTTGATGTTTCCAATTGCTCGAAACGAAAAATGCGTCTGATTCAAAATCAGTAATCGGCTTGACGAAGACATTCAGCACATCATCTGCGCCCATCCGCGTCATCCTTGGGTCGTCGTCGATTCTTCTTCAAGCGGTGGCCGCTGTGAAGCCGGCGGTTGCTCGCGGGTTTCGCTTCGGTGGGGTGCTTTTGGCATGCTAGCGGTTTGTTGATTTAGGCCAAATCGGGGGAGCGTGCAGCCATGGCGGATCGGCAGGACTTGAAGGCGATGTACCGGACGCGGACGGAGGGGGCATTTCCGGATGCGTTCGAGGTGCTCGGGCGGCCATACGAGAAGGCCGAGGACTTGCGCTACGGGACGAATCCGCATCAACCCGCGGCCTTTTACCGTCCAGCTGACGGCCAAGGACTCGTGCTGGGCCGCTATGAGATTCTGAAGACGGGGAAGTCCGGCCTGTCGCAAACGAATCTTGAGGACATGCACCACGCCGTGGGCATTCTCAAGTACATGCCGCGCCCAGCCTGTGCGGTCATGAAGCACTGCAATCCCTCGGGCGCGGCCATCGCTCAAGAGGGCATGAGCCTGCGGGCGGTCTACGAGCGTGCGCGCGACGCGGATGCACAGGCGGCCTTTGGCTCCGTCGTCGCGTTCAACACGACCGTGGACGCCGGCACGGCGGACGCCATCATGCAAAGCATTGTCGAGGGCGTCGCCGCCCCTGCGTTCGAGCCGGATGCCCTCGAGGCGCTGCACAACTTCGAGCACTATAGGAAGAACAAGGAACTGCGCATCATCCAGTTGCCGGGCTTCGACACGCTGCCGAAGTATGTTGGCGATGCGGTAGCGGGCATGGAGATGAAGGTGTTCGACGACGGCAGCATCGTGCTCGCGCAGCCGTATCTGTCGAAGATCCGCACGGCTGAGGATCTCATGCTGGGGTATTGCGACCACCCGAAGAAGGGCAGCATCGAATCGGCGCGCGACGCAACGGCGCAAGAGCGCGACGACCTGATGTTCGCCTGGTACGTCAATATTCACGTGCGGTCCAATGGCTGCGTCATCGTGAAGAATGGGCAAACGCTCAGCGTGGGCACGGGCGAACAGGACCGGGTGGGGGCGGTCGAGCAGGCCATCGCCAAGGCCAAGGCGAAGTACAAGGGCAGCGAAACGCTCGAAGGCGCTGTGCTCGCGAGCGACGGCTTCTTCCCCTTTCGCGATGCGGTCGACGCAGCCACGCAGGCGGGCATCACGGCCATCGTGCAGCCTGGCGGCAGCGTCAATGATTACGACGCCATCGCCGCCGCCAACGAAGCCAACGCCGCCATGTTGTTCACTGGAGAGCGCTGCTTCTCACACCATTGATTCGGGTCTCGTGAACCTAAGAAGCAAAGAGAAACCGGTGCGCTTTCGGTGGGAACGGGGCTAAAGGCCGCGATGGACATTTCACCCGATCAAATCAATCAGATGGCCAAGCCGTTCTTCAACGGCTGGACGGGCATGGTCGTCAAGGAGTTGGCGGGCGGGAAGAGCCTGCTGACGCTGGATATCAAGCCGCATCACCTCAACCTGGGCGGGCGGCTGCATGGCGGCGTGACCTACGCGCTGGCCGACACCGGCATGGCGATGGCGCTGCTTTCAGCCCTCGACGAATACATCGACTTCGCGACCATCGAAATAAAGATGACCTATCTTAAGAGCGTCGCCAGCGGGACGCTGACCTGCGAAACGCACTTGATCCGGCGGACGCGCAGCTTGGCCTTCTTTGAGTCGGACGTGCGGAATGCGGACAATGTCGTCGCTAAGGCGAGCGGCTCGTACTTTGTGCGCGGGTAGGCCGTCCTTTGGGGCATGGCCAAAGCTGACAGGAAGAAACCACGTGGGCCATCTTCGAATCACACGCCGCGTGTTCCTATGCGCCGCAAGTGCCAGTGCCGTTGCGTTTAGGACGGGTCACGCGCTTGCTGCTGCGCAGCCTGCCCGCCGCATCGACATACGCTGCCCTG
>CAZLBS010000180.1:2593-7125 GCA_964557505.1 uncultured Nitrospiraceae bacterium
CACGCCGCGGCACGGCGCCCAATCCGAACCTGCCATCGCCGCAATTCGGGATGCCCTTCGGCATTACGCTCCGCACTTGCCGCGGGCACGCATGGTTCGCGTTAGCGCGGCAGGCGGCCACTCGAGCGGAGATGACCGCCGCCCGCCCGATATGCTCATGGCGACGCTCACGCTCGATGACGGCACGACCATCCAGGTTGCCACGACGGGCAAGGAGGCATGTTTCCATGCGTCCGCCTCCATTCAGGGAAGCGGCGCATCAGCCGCCCGCGTCGAACAGTGGTGCGCCGCCATACGTGAGGCCTGCCGGAAAGCTGCCGCCTAGGAAGCCGCCTCCGCTTCCTGCCCTTCCGCCGTGCTGCCTTGACTGCCCTTAGGGATGAACGCGTAGGCCAGGACGAGCAGCAGCGCCACCGCCGACGCATGGCCCAGCCATGACGTGTGTTCGTGTGCGTGCTCCACTGTCATCGTCCATGCCGTTGCCGCGAAGATCCAATTCAGCAAGGTGCCCGCGGTCAAGGCGCATGCCGCGACAGTGCCAAGATAGATGGCCGCTACCCGGGCGCCCAGGACCTGCCAAACGGTCGTGACCGTCGCGGCATTCGTAGCAGGGCCGGTGATGAGGAATACCAGCGCCGCGCCGGGCGATACGCCCTTCATGATGAGCGCCGCCGCAATCGGTACGGAGCCGGTCGAGCAGCCATAGAGCGGAATGCCGATGAACATCATGACCACTAGCGTGAACCAGCTGTTGCCAAGCCAGCCGGTAAAGAAGTCTTCAGGCACGGACGCGCCAATCACCGCCGCAAGCGCCAGTCCAATGGCGAGCGGGCGCGCGATGTCGGCCGGCATGACGACATAGGCATGACGCAGCGCCGCGGTGAACCTTCCCCATACGCCTTTTTCCTGCTGTGTGGGTTCAGCGCAGCAACTGCTGGCCGCTTTGTCCGCGGGCGCGCTTTTCTCCGGCGACATATGGCAAGCAGCGGCTTCCTCCGCCGGCGGTCCGGGGGCAGCATCCCCGGCGTCATGCGCGCAGCAATGGCCGCCCCCCGCTTCGGCAGGCTGCGCCTTATCTGCCGCGGCATCCGCCGAAGCATCCTGTGCTAGGCGGTCGGTCAGCGTGCCGCCGATGAGCCCGCCAAGAAACGCGGTGATCGGCGTGGCCGCCGCAAATACAGGGCCCATTAGGCCGTAGGTCACGGCAATGCTGTCCGCGCCCGTTTGCGGCGTCGAGATGAGAAACGACGTCGTGGCGCCCTTGCTCGCCCCTTGTTGCCGCAACGATGCCATCAGAGGAATCACCCCGCATGAACAAATGGGCAAGGGCACGCCAAAAACGGCCGCCTTCAATACCGAGCCAAATCCACGCTGGCCGAGATGCCGCACGATCCATTCCGATTTCAGGACTTGCGACAAGACTCCCGCCAAAAAGAATCCAAATAGGAGGAAGGGCGCCATCTGCGCCACGATGCCCCACATAGTAATGGCCGCTTCCTGAACGGCTGGCCACATTGCTTGCATGATCTGTTGCTCCTCGCTTGCCGTGCTGTCAGCGCGCCGCTGCTAGGCAGTGCCGCACATGCTCGAGTCCGTTTTTCAAGAGCCGCTGCGCATGCTCGTCCGCCAAGCGGTAATGCACATGCTTGCCCGCGCGCCGCCCACGCACCAGCCGCGCCTGCTTCAAGACCTTCAAGCGCTGCGATACCGTCGCCACTGCGTCGCCTGAAAGCTCCGCAAGGTCGCACACGCACAACTCGCCGTGCTCCTGCAGCAATGTCAACATGCGCAGCCGTCCCGGCTCGCCCAACGCTTGAAATACTGCCGCTGCCTCGTCGATATCCCGTGCAAGCGGCAGCGCCGTGTCAAGAGACATCGCCTGCCTCCTTCTTGCGTTAATCCGTCAATCAAACGAACAATTGAATGTTGCCCAATATGCCTTGCCGCCGTCAAGCGCACGGTCCCAGCCACGGTCAAGAGAGTTCTAACGGGCGCATGACACAGTACCCAGGCCGTTGCGAATACGTGTTATGGCATTCCCTTGGGGCCGCCGCTTCCTTGGACAGATGCGTCGCGATGATGGCAGGCGGATGTCTTGTACAGCGATTTGCCGTTCACACGCGGGCGATTTCGGGTACAGTGTCGCGGGGCAGCCACCACGGCTGGTCACGAATACCCATTTCATACGGTCATGACCGGGCAAGACCCCACGGAGAATTGGCTCGTGCCGAAACGATTTCCAATGCGATTAGTTTGGGCCGGGTTGATCGGTCTGACGTTCTCCAGCACATTCGCCGCGGCTCAAATGCCGCAGCGCATGCAAGACCAAATTAAGGCCGTCTATCAGGAGAAGCTGGCCCGCACGCCGGCCCAAGAGAAGATCCACACCTCGCTGCTGTACGCGGTGTACCGGCAGACGCAGCCCCTGAAGCTGGCGGCTCTCCCAGGCCTGCGCAGCCGGGTGACCGTGAAATCGGGCCTCGTGGCCGTAGACCTCAAGGCCACCGTAAGTGCCGCCCTCTTGCAGCGCATCTCAGCCGAGGGCGGCCAGGTCGTCAACAGCTTTCCGCAGTATGACGCCATACGGGCGCGGCTGCCTCTGAACGCCCTCGAAACGATCGCGTCGCTCCCGGACGTGCAGCACATACGCCCTGAAGCGCCCTACACGACCAACCAAATCAACATTTCTGAAGGCGTTGCCGCGCATGACGTAGTCAGCGCCCGCACCCAATACGAGGTCGATGGCAGCGGCGTGGCCGTGGGCGTTCTCTCCGACAGCGTCGACTTTCTGGGCGAGGTCCAGGCCTCGGGCGATTTGCCGGCGGTCACCGTGCTTCCGGGGCAGAGCGGCACGCCCGCCTCCGGCGAAGGCACGGCCATGCTCGAGATCGTCCATGACGTAGCCCCGGGCGCAGACCTGTTTTACGCCACCGCCCTGGGAGGCGAGGCTGCCTTCGCCAACAACATCCTCGCGCTTGCCGCCGCTGGCTGCGATATCATTGTCGACGACATCTTCTACTTTTTCGAGCCGGTCTTTCAGGATGGCATCGTGGCGCAAGCCGTCAATACCGTGGCGGCCAGCGGCGTCCTTTACTTTTCCGCCGCTGGAAACCAGGGCAATCTCAGCGACGGCACTTCGGGCGTGTGGGAAGGCGATTTCGCCGCCGGGCCGGTAGAGATAATCCTTGGCGCGCCCTTCCGCCTGCTCGAGTTTCAGCCGGGCATCACCCGAAACACGCTCACCGCCGACCCGCCCAGCCTCATCGTTCTGCAATGGTCCGACGCCTTCGGGGCCTCGGGCAATGACTATGACTTGTTTCTTTTCGATAGCTCGAACGCCTTGCTGGACTTCTCCGCGGATCCGCAGAACGGCACGGAAGACCCGATCGAATTCATCGACGCCACGAGCGTTGACGACACTGGCAACCGGCTTGTCATTGGCCGCTTCGGCGGGGCCGGCCGCTTTCTGCACCTCAACGTCAACCGCGGCCGGCTCAACATAGCCACGGATGGCGTTACCGCAGGGCACGCGGCGGCCGAGGGCGCCTTTGGCGTCGCCGCAGTAGGCGCCTTCGTTGCGGGCGGGCCTGGCGGCGTCTTCGACGGCAGCGAAGAAGTGGAATTGTTCAGTTCGGATGGCCCCCGCCGGGTGTTCTTCACCGCCGACGGGACTCCCCTCACGCCTGGCAACTTCCTTGCGAGCGGGGGCGTCTTGCGGCAAAAGCCCGATCTGGCAGCGGCCGATGGCGTGTCCACTGCGACCCCAGGCTTCAATCCATTTTTTGGCACGTCTGCCGCCGCGCCGCACGCGGCCGGGCTGACGGCCCTATTGCTGGAGCAAGGCGCCTTCACCACCCCTGCTCAAGTGCGCGGCGTCTTCGAGAACACGGCGATTGACATTGAAGCCCCAGGCGTCGACCGCGACTCCGGAGTTGGCCTCATCACTGCTCCGCTCATTCTCGCCGAAGGATGCACCTATGCCCTTGCGCCCACCAGCACCGTGGTTCCCCGCGAAGGAGGGGCGGGACTCACCCTCTCCGTGATTGCCCCGGCAGGCTGCCCTTGGACCGCCGTCAGCAATGACCCGTTTGTCGCCATAACAGACGGGGCCTCAGGGTCTGGAAACGGCGTCATCACCTACAGCGTCTCGGCGAATACAGGGCCCCTACGCACCGCAACCATCACCGTCGAAGGGGAGACTTACACCATCACTCAAAATGCCGACTGCTTCTTCACGGTAGCGCCGGCTGCGGTGCAAGCCGGTGCAGCTGGGTCTTCAACTATCGCAGTGACGATCGCCACGACGTCTGATTGCGCCTGGGAAGCCGTCTCGCTGAACAGCTTTGTCACCGTCGATGGGCCAGCGGCGGGCACGGGATCCGGCCTTGTGGCGTTGCGCGTAGCGCCGAACACCGGCGCCGCCCGCATAGGCCAAGCCCTCGTGGCGGGCGAGCTGGTCGTCATCGAACAAGACGCCGGTGCTGAACTGCCGCCCGATGGCGTGCCGCTTGCCTTCGCACAGCTGCTCGCTC
>CAZLBS010000181.1:0-7113 GCA_964557505.1 uncultured Nitrospiraceae bacterium
ACACAAGGGGGCTCTCAATATAAATTGCAAGCACCCTGTTTAGGACGGGAGTGGGTATGAATGATGGTTATGAAGTTGAGAATGAACTTGACCCGCTTATGGATGATGCAGCGCTTGATCCCGATGAGGACGGTCTTTCCAATCTAGTTGAAGCAAATAACGGAACGAATGCCCAACGAGCTGACACCGACGGCGATGAGATGCCCGATGCTTTCGAAATTGCTAATCGGCTGAATCCGCTCCTTGACGATAGGAATGGCGATCTCGACTTTGACGGCCTTACAAATCTGACGGAGCTTCAACTTGGTACACATGCAAATGATGCCGATACAGATAACGACGGGATGCCGGACGGCTATGAAGTGGACAATACGCTGGACCCTCTTTTTGATGACGCGGGGGAGGATGCGGACAGTGATGGGCTGACGAATCTTCGTGAGTCTACCATCGGAACGAGCGCCAGGATTACGGACACCGACAGAGACGGATTGCCGGACCGATATGAGGATGAGACGCCTGGTTTCAACCCGCTTGCCAGCGGTGATGCCTTGGCCGACTTCGATGCAGATTTTCTGACAAACATCGTTGAGTTTGCGAATGGCACGGATCCTAACGACACCGACACCGACGACGACGGCTTGCTAGATGGATTCGAGGTTTCGTTTGGTCTCAATGCGCTCGACGATGCGGATAATGCAGAGATGGATTCTGATGGGGATGGTCTAAGCAATGGGGAAGAGCAGGAACTCGAAGCCAGCTATCCCGTCGATCCTCTGGACCCCGGTTTGCCGCGTGATGAATGGGTGGTCAGCGCGGCTTCGGGGAGCGATGCACGTGACGTGTTGGCTGGCGGCGGGACGGGGCAAGAGCCTTGGCGGACGATTGCGTTCGCGCTGTTGCAAGTCGCGCCGCTGGCCCGCGAGAATTTCCCCGTGCGCGTATTGCTCGATGACACGCCCACGCCCGGCGATGGTTTCGCGCGCTATGTCGAGGGTGGCTTTGTTATTGAGTCCTTCATGACCGTGCAAGACGCGGACCTTATGAACAGTTTGGAGGTCCGCCTTTTCAAGTCTGGTGACTCCATTCCCCCCGTGTTCTTGGTGGGCGCCGAGAATGGGACGCTACGCGGCGTTCGCTTGCTGCCTCCTGTGGACACCAGCCAATCCGACCTCATCCTGCTGCGCATCAACGACGTGTCGCTGACCGTCGATCAGGTGACCTTCGATGGGCAACTGCTTGGCGAGTCGATCGGCATTTTCATCGATGGCCCGGACTCGTCGGACACGCTGATTCGCAATTGCCGCTTCATCAATCTTGGGACGGGCATTCAATCGACGAACTCGGGCGTGGCGGTGTCGGACAATAGTTTCGAGAACATCACGGGGCGCGCGATTCGGATTGGCTTTACGGTCGAGAAGCAAAGCGGGACGACGCCGGTGCTCGGGCGCATCGACAACATCCTTGAGACGGGCTTCAACCGGTTCCGCTTTCTCTCGGGCAATGCGATTGAGTTCCTGAATGTGCCGCCGGAAATTACGTCGGCGGAGTACAACGATTGGGGCGTGTATACGCCGGAGGAGATCGCCGGCCTCATCGGCGGATCGGTAAAGCAGGGGGGCGAGACGGTCGATTTCGAACCGTTCATTACGGAGGACAAGGCCCTCGAGCAGGGCAGCATTACGGGGATTGTGCTGGATGGGCAGCAGGACTTGCCTATCGATACGGCGCTCATGCCGGGCGTGTCGCAGACGGGCGCCGGCGCGTTCGCGATGGCCGCGGAGGATGGGCTGTTTGTTTTTCCGGCAGTACTCCCGGGCACATACAACCTGCGCGCTGCGGCATTGGGCTACAACGATTCTGATGTGGTGGCGGTCGAGGTCGTCAGTGGGGGCGTCGCCCAAGCCCCGCGCTTCCTGCTCGCTCCTGATGGGACGCCGGTGGATGACCCAGCTGACTTAAATGACGACGATACGGTCGACGCGGTGGATGTGCAGTTGGTGATCAACGGGGCGCTTGGCATCTCGGCGGATGTCGCAACGGATGTCAACGGCGATGATGAGACCGACGCGGTGGACGTGCAGTTGGTCATCAATGCGGCGTTGGGCTTGGGCTGAGGCCTGTTATTGCGGGCTGCCTTATGGCAGCCGGTAGAGTTCTGCGTATTTTCTTTCCAGGTAATCCAGGAAGGGTTGGCTGGTGGGGGCTTGGCCGGTGACATGTTCGATGAGATCGGGGGCGAGCATGCGGCGGCCGTGTTGGTGGACGTTGGCGCGGAGCCATTCACGGAGGTTGGCGAAGGCGCCCTGCTCGACCTGTTGCCAAAGCTCGGGGATGTCGCGCTCGATTTGCTGCATGAGTTGCGCGGCGTAAAGGTTGCCGAGGGCGTAAGGGGGGAAGTAGCCGAAGGCGGCATGACTCCAGTGGATATCCTGCAAGCAGCCTTGCGCGTCGTTGGGCACGTCGAGTCCGAGGTAGTCTTTGACCTTCGCGTTCCATGCCTCGGGGACATCTGCGATTTTCAGGTTGCCTTCAATGAGATCGACTTCCAACTCGAAGCGCAGGATGATGTGCAGGTTGTAGGTGCATTCGTCTGCCTCGACGCGGATGAGGCTTGGCTCGACTTTGTTGATGGCGGCGTAAATTGCCTCGGGGGTTATGGCCGCGAGCTGGTTGTTGAAGGCGGCGCGCAGCTTAAGGGCGTAGTGTTTCCAGAACGGCAGGCTGCGCCCGGCCATGTTTTCCCATAGCCGGGATTGCGATTCATGAATGCCCAGGCTGATGGCTTGGGCGAGGATGGTGCGGGCGTCTTCAGCGCGGAAGCCTTGCTCATAAAGGGCATGGCCGCATTCATGAATGCTGCCGGTCAGGGCGCTGAACAAATCGCTTTCGTCGAGGCGCGTGGTAATGCGCACGTCGTTGATATCGAAGTTGGTCGTAAAGGGATGGACGGATTTGTCCTGGCGGCCGGCATCGAAATCGTAGCCGAGTTCGCGCACGACCTGAACGGTGAACTGCCACTGGGCTTCGGTGTCCCAGCACTGGCCGAGCCACGACGTATCCGGCTGATGGGACGAAGCCATGATGCGCGCAACCAGATCTTTCTGGCGTTCGGCCAGTTCGCTGAAGATGCCGCGCAGGGCCGCGGTGGTCATGCCGCGTTCGAACTCCTCGAGCAGGGCGTCGTAGGGCGAATCTTCGTAGCCGAAGTAATCGGCCTTGCGCTTGTTCAGGTCGACGACCGTTTCGAGATGCGGCGCGAAGAGGGAGAAGTCGGACGCTTCGCGTGCTTTGACCCAGGCGTGATAGGCATTGCTTTGCGCCTCCGTGAATTCCTTGACGAAAGCCTCGGGCAAGCGGGTCGCGCGGGCGTATTCGTAGCGGGTTTCGTTGAGCAAGATGGCGTCGTCGCCCGTGAGGCTGCCGGCCTGCTGTTGCAAGTCTTCGAGCAATGCACCCATTTCGGGGCTGACGAACAGGCGGTGCGCGAGGGCGGAGAGGGTGGCGAGTTGCTTGCCGCGGGCGGCGGCGCCCTTCGGCGGCATCATGACTTCCTGGTCCCATTGGAGGACGGAAGCGGCCATGCTGATGTCGTGCACCTCGGCGTAGCGTGCGCGCAATTGATCGATGGTAGCCGTCATGTGGGGTGGTCCTTCCTAGACGTACTGCTTATAGGCAGCGGCGATGGCGTCGACATATTGGTCTTGATCGAGCGCCCAGTAATGGTCGCTGAAGATTTCGACTTCGTGCATGCCGTCGAATCCGGCGCGCTCCATCCATCCGCGAATTTCCGGGATGTTGATGCAGCCTTCGCCCATGAGGCCTCGGTCGGTATAGAGGTTTCGCGTGGGCGTGCGCCAATCGCAGATGTGAAATGCGAAGAGGCGGTTGGCCGCGCCCGCGCGCTGAATCTCTGCCTCGAGGTTTGGATCCCACCAGCAGTGATAGACATCGACGCACACCCCGAGGTGGGGATGCGCGAGTTGCTCGGCGATGCCGTTGGCCGTTTCGAGGGTATTGATCGCCGAGCGATCATCGGCATACATGGGATGGAGCGGCTCGATCGCGAGCTTAATGCCGGCTTGCTGGGCATAGGGCAGGATGGCCTCGATGCCCTCGACAATCTGTTCGCGCGAAACATCGAGGGATTGCCCAGGGACAGCGCCACACACGAGGACGACCACAGGCGCCCCCAGCGTATAGGCCATGTCGATGCGTTGCTTATTGAGGTCGATAGCGCTTGCGCGTCCGGCGGCGTCCTTCGCGGGGAAGAAGCCGCCGCGTGCCAGGGCGCAAACCTGCAAGGGGGAGTCGGCCAGGATCTGCGCGGCGGCGTCCGTCCCGGCGGATTCGATGTTATCGGGCCAAACGGTGATGCCGCTGACGCCGGCCTCGGTGAACTTTTCAACCATGCGCTCGAAGGGCATGGGCTTGACGGTGATGGTGTGAATGGCCAGCTTGGACGTATCGGCAATGGGTGTGGTCATCGCGGCATGGGCTCCTCGTTTGGGAAGCAGCCGCGGCAGCGGAGTGTGTTGCTAGAGCCCCAACACCGTGTTGATGACGCGCTGAATATCGGACGCGTTCACGGCGCCGTTTCCGTCAATGTCCGGCATGGCCCCGGGCGTCGGCAGGCCCAGGGCAGCGTTAATGACGGTCTGTACATCCGCAGCATCGACTGCGCCATCAAGATTAACATCCGACGGGTTGTCGATGCCTGCCTCGATAAGGAGGAGCACCTCACTTGAGTAGGGCGGCAGTTCAAGTGAGCCGGAAACCGTTTCGCCCTCGATCGTTTCGTACACGGCGCTGCCCAGGTCAAGTGTCGTAGCGAGAGCCGCGTGGTTGGTGAAAAGCGGGACGATGGTCTCGGCGTCGACTGCCGTGGCTTCGACTTCTTGGACGCTCACGCTGTCGAGCCAGATCGTGCTGGCCCGGTTGTCGAAGCGGAAGTGCGGCTTGCTTTCCGGCGTTGAGACCGGGGACGTGAAATACATTTCATAGGCGCTGGGCGTGGGGCCGATGGCGAAGGCGCGGTCTTCGAGGACCGTCCAGCCGGGTTCGGTCGTTTCGTCGTAGAACAGTACGGCTACGGATGCCAGCGTGGCGGCACTCACGCTGAATTGAAGGCGGTAATGCTTGCCGGCCTCGAGGGGCATCTGATTGGGCCGGATCGAAAAGCCATCGCTTCCCATGGCATCGGCCCGAAGCGCATTGCCGTTCATGGGGACGGGCGGGGCGGCATTGCTCAGGCTTGCGTTGCTGGCATTCCAGCCGTCCGTATTTGCCTCCACATCTGGATTGCCGACAAGCTCCGTACCTTCTGATGTAACTCGGTATGGTGAAGCGAAGAGCGTGCGCTGCACGCTTCCTAGTTCGCGTCCGGGGAACCGTGCGGCAAAATCTTCGAGGCCGAGCCGGAGCGATTGGCCTCCGGAGCCAGTTGTCCGGATGACCGTTTTGTTGAACGGATTGACGTATCGATTGTTGCCGGCTTCGCTGAACGCGCTGGGATTGTTGTAGTTGCTGCCGAACTGCTGTTGATCAAGGCTGACAAGCGTGTTGAATTCATAGCGGTTCATCGCATCGCCGCTGATGCGGATTTGTTGGTTGGCGTTGTTGTAGGCGACATTTCCACTGATGACGTTGTCTGGCGTGCGGTTGACGAAGAGGCCTTCAGGGTCATTGCGCACGAGCGTGTTCCCGGTGATGGTGTTGCTGCCGCTGTTGGCGTAGATGCCCATGGCAATAGGCCCGAACTTGAAGCCGTTAAAGCGCCCGCTCGAGGCTAGATTGCCAACGCTGTCGTAGATGAAGTTGTTTTCGATGGTGTTGCCGCTGCTCTGAATCCAGATGCCGGCGCCGTCGTTTTGAATGAGCATCGCGTTTCGGATGAGATTGCCGCGCAGGGTGTTGCCTCCACGGTCTGTGATGATGCCGTTGTAGCCGGTGTTCTCGACGAGATTGCCTTCCACCAGAAGGCCGCTCGAGAGCACTCGAATGCCCATGGCGTGCTGGCCGCTCTCCGCATAGCCGAACTCGAGGCCGATGTTGCGCACGGCATTGTTGCGAATGACGGCGCCATCGACATCGAAGTCATTCGAGTTGTTCCAGAAGATGCCGTAATTGAGACAGCCGGCGACATCATTTTCCGCGATGATCATGCCGCTGGAGTTCCATTCCATCTGGATGCCGTTGCGGGCGGTATCGCGGATGGTGTTGCGGCGGATGATGGCGTCGTCGCATTGATTGATGCGGATGGCGGCGGCGACCTGGTGTTCGAAAGCGAGGTCTTCGATGATGGCTCCGTCTTGCTCGAAGAAGAGATCGAGGCCGTAGCTTTGCACAGCCGCCTCCACCAGGAGCGTATTGGGATCTGCGCCGCCCGGGGCGTAGAGATACAACATCTCGTCATTCATGTCGAAGTGCCACTCACCGGGCGCATCGAGTTCGGTGAGCAGGCCGTCGAGAAAGAACCCCCATTCATCTTGCAGTTCGCGGGTGGCGGGTTCGGTAAAGCGGACTTCGCCCGTGCTCGCGTCGTAATCGCTCACCGTTCGGTTATCGATGATCCAGCTGAAGGTCCGTATGCGGCAGGTCGCGCCTTCCCAGTAATCGGGGGCGTTGCGTGGATTATCGCGAAGGGCATCACAGATGAAGCGGCTGCTGCCGTAGTTGCCATCCCCCCGTGCATCCGTAAACAGGAACCCCTCATTCGGGTAGCGCGCGATGGTCATGAGTTCGCCGTCTACCCAAATGTGGGGGATTGCGTCTTCTGCGCCGTCAAGCAGACTCGAGACATCGGCGCGGTAGATGTTGCCTTGCCAGGGCTGCCAGCCGGAGACGACTTCGCTGCCTTTGATGACGGGCGCCGCGCCCTCGCCATAGGCGCCGATGGTCATGTTCTGACCACGTACGTTTAAGGCGCCGCGGAATGTATCGCCGCGGCGCAATAGAACCGCGTCGCCATCGGCAATGGTGCTGCCGCTCATGGCCTGGCTGGCGTGCTCGAGCGTACGCCACGCTGATGCCGGGCTCAGGCCATCGTTGGAGTCATTGCCTTCAGCCGATACATAGAACGTTGCGCCGTTCGCGCTGAGCGCAAGGGCGCAGCAC
>CAZLBS010000182.1:0-7110 GCA_964557505.1 uncultured Nitrospiraceae bacterium
GATGAGCCCCGCCGGACAGGCAATCCGGCGGGGCCGCGGTAAGTCAAGAATGCTCGCATTTGCAAGCGGCAGAACCTTCTCAGGCGTGGAGCAGTTCCTTCGCCCGTTTCAGGCGGGCATCGATTTGGATGTCCTGTGGGCATGCTTCCTTGGCCGCCGTCAGGTCGTGGTGCTCGAAATCGCGCTCGACCGGCAGCAAGGCGTGGTAGAGTTCGCGCGCGGTTTCAGGATCCTTGTAGCACTCAGCGTACATGAGGTAGCGCAAGGCATCGGCAATCCGCAGGTTGCCGCCGGCCCGTGATTCGCAGATGTCGTTGCAGCCAAGACACGCGTACGACTTGGTCATGCGCGCGAGCCGGTTGAGCTGATGATACTCGTTCATCGTCAGCTGTACAGGAGACATGGCGGCGTCGGCGTTCTCTTGAAGAATGTCCAAGTTGGTCATCTGCGAAACACTGCCCGAAATGCGCTCGTCCGCCCAGACCGATTTCAGTTTCGCCTGGGGCAGCGTGTAGTCCTTCGACTGGAACTCAGCCACCTCCTCGAGCCCGTCAGGAACGGACGACTGCGTTTTCATGGCCATCAAGCCGATGTCCTGTTCCCGGCATGCGTCCATGGCGCGGTTCAATTTCTCGTCGCCATACTGCCGGAAGTTGTAGCGAAACATGATGGCGTCGATGGCGCCCGCGCGCTTGGGGTCCGCGGCAAGGCTCAGCATCTCAGGCACGTTGCCATGGTGGCACGAGAATCCAAAGAAGCGAATCTTCCCGGCCTTCTTAAGTTCGTCGCCCACGGCGAGCACGTCCGGATCAAGGAATCGTTCGTGATCGATCATGTGCATGAAGAATAGGTCGAGGTAGTCCGTCTCGAGACCCTCGAGGCAATTCTCCAGATATTTCTTGTAATTCTCGGCACTGGCGGAGCGGTGACTTAGCTTTACCTTCGAGGTCACCCACACATTCTTGCGCCCGGCCTGCTCGAGGAAAGGCGCAATGGTCTTATGCGATTGCCCTGCGGCATAGACCAATGCGGTGTCGATATAGTTGATGCCCATCTGGTACGCGCGGTGCAACAGTTTGTCGTACTTCGCATCAAACGTTTGCGAACCGCCCATGAACAGAATGGGAATCGTTTCGCCGGTTTTGCCCAGGGTGCGCCGAGGCACCTTGCCCGCCGCACTGTCGCCGGGCGCGGCCCCCTGCGCAGCCGCAACGCTTGAGCCGCCGAAAATGCCGAGTCCTGCGCCAGCCGCCGCGGCGCCGGTCATGAAATCGCGTCTGCCAAGTCCATCGTTGTGCATGATCAGAAACCTTTCCCTCTACCGCGACGCGCTCTGTGCCACGGACTGACCCCTGGGTGATGAGTGCTAGGCGGTGTTGAGTTCGCGCTCGCGAAGCAGGAGGCGGCGCTCGGAAGAGCGGGATTCGCCAACAGCGGTCACATAGACCGCCCGGTCATCCTTTACCGGGCACTCGTGTTCGCAGATGCCGCAGCCGATGCAAAGGTCCGGCACCATAAAAGGTTTGTTCAGCACGACGATGTTGCCGTAGACATCCTTCTGCTCGAAGTCTTTCGTTTGGATCGCCTTGGGCGAAGTAGGGCAAACCTCTTCGCACACCACGCATGGAATCTCCATGGCGTGCGGAAGGCACCGGCCCTTGTCAAAGAAGGCCGTGCCCAGCCGGATTGGGCCCTGCTCGGCATAGCCGCCCTTGCCCAATTTTTCCTCGACCGTGATCTTCCGGATCGCCCCAGTCGGGCAGACCTCGCTGCACATGGTGCACTTAAGCTGGCAATGGCCCAACTCGAAGTTCATAACTGGCGTCCACAGTCCCTCGATGCCCGCCTCCTGGAAGGTTGCCGGCTGGAGCACATTGGTCGGGCAGGAGTTGATGCATTGGTCGCACTTAATGCACTTCGCGAGGAAGTCGCTCTCTTCAACCGAGCCCGGCGGCCGCATGAGTTCAGGCGTGAAGTGGTCGTCGGTATTGACGCCCGTGTTCTTGATGAACGGATATGCAAGAACGCCAAGGATGCCCGCGAACACCACCTTCCGCCGGGAAACGTCCGGCCACGGAACGGTCTGTTTCGTGTCGAGGCCCACGGCCGTAAAGCTGAGCGCATCTTCGGGGCAATCGTCGATGCAGTTCATGCACGCGAAGCATTCGCTTTGGCGCACGGCCCCTTGAGGATCAGCCGCGCCTTCGCAACGAGTCAGGCACAGGTTGCAGTCGGTGCAGCGGTGCACGTTGCGATTGATGCGGAAAACCGAGTAACGCGAGAAGACGCCTAGCAGCGCACCCAATGGGCATAGTGTGCGGCAGAAGAAGCGGGGCACGATGATGTTCGCGCCCACAAGCGCGACGAGCATCAGGCCAATCCAGAAGCTGCCGACGAATACCCGGCTGGCCGTGCCCGGGGCAAACTTCAAGTTGTCGAGCCATTGCGTATCGAGACTGGCGCTGTTGAGCGCAAGCGAGGACTCGGCGATGCCCATGTCCACCATCGGCGCCACCACCGTCGCGAACGTGCGGTACATCAGGCAGATGGGATCGAGCAACCCTATCTGCAACGCCCCAAACGATGCCATGATCAGCATCACGATGAGGATGCAATACTTGAAGTAGTACATCGGCTTGTAGCGGTTCGACTCAATGCGGTCGGTGGCCTTGTTGACGTTGAACAGCCAGCCCACGAATTGATGCAGCGTGCCGTACGGGCAGATCCAATTGCAGAACACCCGCCCAAAAAGAAGCGTCACCGCAAGGATTACGATGCCCCAGCCGAGATAGCGGTAGACGTGCCCAGTCGAGAGCATCGTCGAGATCATCACCAGCGGGTCCATCTCGAGAATGCGCGACACGGGATAGCCGCCCAGACGCGAATTCCACGTCAGCCACACCGAGAGGATGAAGATGCTGAAAAAAAAGACTTGAGACAGGATGCGCACATTGGTAAGGCGCAAGAGCCGTTTCGCGTCAAGGGCAGCGGCCTGGCCGCGCAGAAACTTCATGGGATGTGTTCTCTCCGTGGCGATGCGCCCCAGGCCCTAGACCCGGACTTCCTTCAAGCGGCCTTCCCAATCGAGCTTGCCGCTTCCCTTTTCTTCCGCCTTGAAAAGGTACTGCGGATAATCCCGCCCCCGATCGAGCAAGTGTTCAAAAGCCCAGGCATCGCAGGCGACCGGGTCGACGGATGCAATCAAGGTCTCGCCCGATTTCACATTGGTCGGATCGCCCCCTGTGGGCCCGTTCTGCATCAGGATCTTGCTGCCGTCCAGGATGGTCAGCGTAGGCCGAATCATGATCGACAGGTCCGAAACAATGCCGTGGATGTCCTGGTGGAATTGATTGCGCGTCCCGCCGAGCAGGCCATACCAATTCTTCATGCCCATCGAGGCACTGCACAAATTGTGATCCTTGATCGGCGCAAGCCCGATGACCTTGTCCACATTCGTGAAGGGACGATGGAAAAACCACCAGTGTTCGATCAGCTCCGCGCCGGGCGTGTTCAGCATTTTGAAGGCGTTGCTATCCGGTAGGTATACGCGCCCGCCGGCCGTTTCCGTCGCTTCCCGGATGCGGCTCTTCATGAAGCAATCCGACGGCGACTCAATGGGGTTGTCGGCCACTCTCACTTCCTGCACGCGGCAATCCACCAACAGGATGTGGATCAACTCTTTCAGCAATTCCGGATTCGAAGTCGCGCCCAGGGCCGGCGCCCGGTCGAATGCGACATTCGGCTTCACCAGCACGATGTCGCCAGGTTGAATGTAATGCGTGATGCCGCCGATGCCATCGAGTGCGGCCCGCAGGCGCTGCGCCGGAAGACCGCCTCGGCCAATGCCCATGTCTGCCGCGGCTGCCGGTTTCGCAACCGAAAAGTCCTTCAACGTAAACGGCTTGATCTTCGGCACGCTGCGCAGGCCGGTATTGTCCCGCATCGACAGCGGCCAGTCTTCCGGGGCAAGGGCAAGGTACCCCGCGCCCGCGCCAATGCCCGAGGCTGCAAATAGGTTGCGCGCAAACGTGCGGCGATCCATCGGAGCCTTTTTATACTCGGGATGCTGGATGCCTTTGTCTTTGGATTTCGCCACGATTTAATACTCGCCTGCGTTGAGGGATGCCTGAAGCTGGCCAAGGTCGAGATCAATGGACGCCAAATCTTCAACGCCCTCGACCCCATAGAGCATATTCCCGCTGTAGGCGAGCGCCATGTAGGTCTCGAGGAACTTGTGCTGCATCACCGCCTGGTCAAGCCCCTCGTCGACCATGTCGAAGTCGTACAGGTTGTTCTCGATAAGCTTGTCGTACAGGTCGAGCACATCTTCGGCGCGCTCCGCCTCGTGCACGAAGAAGCGCATATCAGACGAAGAATCCGGCGCGCCAAACCAGAACTCTTTGGCAAACCCGAATTGAAACACATCGTTCTTCTGAAAGCGGATCCGTTCGAATGGAACGGCCAATTGCGTCCTGAGCGCCAGGTACGCCGCCGGCATGGCGGATTCCTCCTCCGCCAGTTCGGCCATGGCCATCGTCATCTGGCGCGCCTTCCCTTGAACGGTGTCAGACGTGCTGCTTCCCGTCATCTTGAAGTAATACTTGCCCGAGATGCCGATAGCGCCGATGCCGGTCTCGTAGTAGTAGACCGGCTCCTCATCAGTCACAGCCTGGTCAGGATCGCGCTGCTCTGCGAAGATCCCCAGCGCATGGGCGAAACGGCCCATGTCGTACAACTCGATGCTGATCTCTTCGCCGGCGCCATTCTCAACCCCGACAAAATGTAGCGCCACGAAGCCCGCGTTGATGTACTGAGGCGCTTGCCCGTTGATCTTTTCGTACAGCGTGTCGGCCTCGAAAAACTGCAACCGGGTCGAAGGCTGCCAGCCATCCGCAAGGATTGCCTTCGGAAAGACCCCAACGTCTGGTGTCTGAGCCACGGCTGCCGAGGCGCCCGGCATCGTATCGCCCCAGCGCTGCAGCGGGGCACGCCATAGCTTGTCTTCAACCTTGTCTGCAATAAGCACGTCCGTGCTGATGTCGCGTTCGGAAGGGTCATAATCGTCGGCCTTCGACGCGAACCAAATGCCCATCGCCACGACAAAGGCGGTGAATGCCGCGCCGAAAATCGTCTCTGATCGAGGAATGTGCGTCCTGAAAATACGCCGCTTGCGATTGTTGAAAATGCGATCGTTGCGCTTTGGCATGAGCTTCGTGCGTCCTTTCGACCGTCCGGGCGTGCGCCCCTTGAGTCTCACACTAGCGCATCAACGCTCATACGTCAACGGTTTTTTCAACAATCAGCCGCGCAGTCAAAGCAGATTGTCGTGCATCGGAATGGCTATTCCCGCGTCTGATTGACGGCACGTCTATTCGTAAGCGTCGTGCAATCCTCCAATGGGCGGCGGTACAGTTGGGGCACAGGTTCCTGACATAGCCCGAAGTGGGGGAGAGCGTCCTTGGGCCAGGGACGTACACGCAGCGTCGCGTCAGCCCACACGGTGCGCGATAGACGAGGAGACAACAATGGCGACAGAAGCCACGCCGGCGCATGCGCCTGCCGTTGTAAGTTTGGCCGACGTTGAAGCAGCCGCCGCACGCATCAAAGGAGTCGCTATACGCACTCCCCTCCTCGAGTGCGCCGAGCTGAACGAAGCATGCGGCGGGCGCATTCTGATCAAGCCAGAGTGTTTGCAGCGTACCGGCTCCTTCAAATTCCGAGGCGCCTACAACCGCCTCTCCCAACTCGATGATGCCGCCCGGCAGGCTGGCGTCGTTGCGTGGTCGTCCGGCAATCATGCTCAGGGCGTCGCGGCCGCCGCCAAGCTCCTCGGTATCCGAGCCGCCATCGTCATGCCGTACGATGCGCCTCAGGTTAAGCTCGAGAAGACGAGAGCTTATGGCGCGGAAATCATCGGCTATGACCGAAAGACGGAAAACCGCGAAGAAATCGGCATGCGATTGGCGAGCGAGCGCCGCGCGGTCTTGGTGCCGTCTTACGACGACCCGCACATCATCGCCGGACAAGGCACCGCCGGGCTAGAACTCTGCGAACAATGCCGGGCCATCGGCTGCGAGCTAG
The DNA here is from genome assembly GCA_964557505.1 of uncultured Nitrospiraceae bacterium. GTDB lineage: Bacteria > Hydrogenedentota > Hydrogenedentia > Hydrogenedentales > CAZLBS01 > CAZLBS01. Next base: position 6,082 of record CAZLBS010000182.1, read on the forward strand.
ACGCGTTGCTGGTTTGCTGCGGAGGCGGAGGGCTCATCGCTGGAATGGCGATGGCAGTGAAGGCGCTGACCCCAAAGACCAATGTGTACGCCGTAGAGCCGGACGGTTTCGACGGCCTCGCACAGTCATTGCGCTCCGGCAACCGCGAACGCGTGGCGGCGGACGCGGCGTCCATCTGCGACGCATTGCTCATTCCGCAGCCGGGTGAAATCACCTTCTCTATCAATAGCAAGCTGCTGTCTGGCGGCCTGGTAGTGACGGACGGCGAAGTAAAGCAGGCCATGCGCTTCGCCTTCTCCACGCTCAAACTCGTCGTCGAGCCAGGCGGAGCCGTGGCGTTGGCCGCGGTCCTCACAGGCAAAATCGAAACAGCCGGGAAGACAACAGCCATTGTGTTGAGCGGCGGCAATGTCGATCCGGCCCTCTACGCAGAAATCCTCAACGAGCATTCATGAGCCAACGGCCGCTCGGGTGAGCAACAGTAAAAGGCCCGGGGTCCTGGAACCATCTTCCAGGCTGCCCCGGGCCAACACATGCGCGGACGCGGCTCGAGACCTTGCCTATGAAGCCAGGTCGAAGCGGTCGAGATTCATCACCTTCGTCCAAGCGGCAACGAAGTCATGAATGAATTTCTCCTGCGCATCGTCGCATGCATACACTTCTGCAATCGCGCGCAACTGCGAATTCGACCCAAAGACGAGGTCGACGGAGGTACCCGTCCACTTCTGTTCCCCTGTCTTGCGGTCATGACCCGTGTAGTTGTGCTCCGTTACAGGCGTCTGAATCGAGCCGCCGGCTTCGGCATGGGCTTTCCACTCGATGCCGTCGTCCAGAAGGTTGACGAAGAAGTCATTGCTCAACGTCTCCGGACGTTCTGTGAACACGCCCAATGGCGACTGACCCGTGTTCGCGTTGAGCACGCGCATGCCCCCAATGAGCACGGTCATCTCAGGCGCTGTCAGCGTCAACAGGCACGCGCGGTCGACAAGCAACTGCTCCGCCGGGCGCATGTGGCCGGCCGGGAAAAAG
>CAZLBS010000183.1:0-7098 GCA_964557505.1 uncultured Nitrospiraceae bacterium
GCTCGGTCGAGATGTCCAGACATGCCATCAGGGTGCCCGTAAACACGGCGGTCATCACAAACATCAGCAATACGCTCAAGGGCACGGGCAGGTTCGGCAACTGCTCATACCGGCTGCTAAACAGAATCTCCGATGCTGTGCGCGGGTCATCTTCCGGCGCATCCGGCGCAAGCAATTGCTTGAGGAGGGTTTCGAAAACCGGTCCACCCTCTTGAATCTGCGCGCCGATATCCTCGCGCGCCTGGGTTTGTTCGCCCGCATCGGGCAGCGGCTCGGTACCCAACGTCAAGGTGACGAGCGCGAGCACGAACGGCACGGCAAGGTAGAACAGCGCCCGCATGGGCGACACGAGCTTGATGGTTACATTTCGGCGCACCAGCACCCAGAACGCACGTGGCGAAAAGAAGCCCCGCGTGCCGCCTGAGGCTTTGGCCGCGGGCTTCTTCAACAAGGTCTTGCGCGCCACGAGCGTCGTGCTGCCCGCTTGACCGCCGCCCACCTCAGGCGCGGCCCCCGCGGCCGACAGCAATTCCTGCGCAAAGGGGGAATTCACATCGGCGATGTTGGCCCGGTAATGCGCCGATTGCCGGTACTTCTTGCCGTAATGCTCGGCAATGGTCTCGCGGGGATCGCCCTCCCCCGGCTCAACTTCCGTCGGCCGTTCCCCTTCCAAGACGTCGAACATCGCCGTCGGGCGATCGACCGGCTGGCCATGAGACGTGAAGAATGGGACCGATTGCTCGGGCTTGCCAAAGTAGACCAAGCGCCCCCGCGAGAGAATCACCACGCGGTCAAGCATGTCGAGGTTGTACAGAATGTGCGTGGTGATGAGCACCGTCGTGCCCCGGCGCGCCATGTCTTGAAACAGCTTCATGAGCCGTTCTTCCGTGCTCGGGTCCATGCCGGAAGTCGGCTCGTCAAGAAATAGAATGCTCGGGCGCGTGATCAATTCGCAGCCGATCGACACGCGCTTGCGCTGGCCGCCGCTCAATTGATGAATGCGGTTCGTGCGCACATGCCCCAAACCAAGCGCCTCGAGCGTTGTATCGATGAGCTGCGTGCGCTCGTTTGCACCGACATCCCGAGGCAGGCGAAGCTGGGCCACATAGTGCAAGCTCTGCTCGACAGTCAATTCGCTGTGGACGATGTCGTCTTGGGGCACATACCCAATGTTCGTGCGAAACATCTCGGCGCATTGATAAAGCGGTGTTTCATTGAGCAGCACGGCGCCATAGCTCGGCGGCTGATAGCCGTTGAGCGCGCGCAACAAGGTCGATTTGCCGGCGCCGCTAGGCCCGAGAAGTCCAACAAATTCTCCCGGCTTCACGCACAAGTCGATTTCGTTGAGAATGCGCTTGCCCTTCCCCACTTCGCGCGTCACTTGCACGCACTCGAGGGCGATGCCTTCGCCGAAGTCGCGCCGGTGCACCATCAATCCGCCGCCCGCCGCGGGCTCGAAGCGCAGCAGCGTGCTGCCGATGGTCACGGCATCCGTCGGCTGCACCCGGGCGCGACGCACCTTCCGCCCGTTCACGTAGAGCCCGTTCAGGCTGCCGGCATCGCGAAGCTCGACGGCATCCCCCTTTACGCTGACATATGCGTGCAGCGCGGAGACGGAGGACTCGAAGACCAGGGGGATGTCGGCGGCCGGGTTGCGGCCAATGGTCCATCGCGCTTGGGCCGGCAGTAAAGAGGTAAGCGTCTTGTTGCGCCCGCTCTCCCACTGGAAACGCAGGTACGCGAATTCACTCGTGCCGAGTCCGATGCGGTCGCCTTCCGAAAGGACCGCCTCGCCCAACAGCTTGTCCCCGTTGAGAAAGGTCCCGTTGGTCGACCGGCAGTCGCGCAGCACAAACTGGTTGTCGCGCCAGGCGATCTCGCAATGCACGCGCGAAACGGTATCGCCTGACACAGCGACCGAGCATCGTGCCCCATCGCGGCCAACGCGGGCGACATCCGCGCCAATGGGATATTCGCGGTGCGACAGCGCCGGGTGCAGCGCGGCGAGATATGCCTTCACGCCGCCACTCGCCGTCGATACACGTGTCGCTTCCATCGCAGAAGCGCTCAAGCCCCAATCCTCCTGCCCCATGGAAAGGCCCGGGAGGGCGGGCCAAGAGCCGCCCCGCCCGGGCCGCTATTGATGCGTCACATGCGGCGTCCGCTTATGGCGCTGGAACCGCCGCACCTGCGGCCGCGGCCGCGTCTTGCAGCGCCTGCTGCCGATCCTCGTAATACGGGTCGCCGTCGGGAAGCTTCGGCAAGTACTCGGCCAATTGCTGCTTCACTTCCTCAACTTGGCGAATGGGCGGCAATTCCACCGCTTCGAAGTCGCCGCCCTGATACAGCAATTGACCGCTGTTCGAGGGGTATTCGAGCCCAATCTTGATGGGGTGTTCATCGCCGTCCACCGGCACATACGAACGCACGGTCACCACATAGTCGCTCTGCTGAATGTTTTGGATGTCCTCGACGCTCCGGGTCATGTCGTCGAGCGAATCTTGAATCGGATAGTAAATGCCCACCGAATTCTTAGACAGCGCTTCGAGATTCTTCAGGTGCACTTTGTCGATCTTTGAATAGGCCAGCGAATAGATCGGCACCGGGATATCGAGATTGGCAATGCGCGTCATGAGGTCGCTGCGCGTCAGCGAGCTGTTCTCATCGTAGCCATCCGAGAAGACGATGATGGAGCTGCTGGCGATGTATGTCGCGTCTCCCGTGCGAATGCCGCCGCCCGTCACCATGCCGCTCATCTGCATCGCCGCGCCCACGGCGTCGTACAGCGCCGTGGTCTGGCTGGTCGGCTCGAGGTCTGCCAGGCGCCGGCCCAGCGTGCCCGGGTCCCGCTCGAAGTTCGACACCACCTGGAAGCCCTGCTCGCCCTTGTCGGTGATGGCGATGATGGCCACCTGGTCTTGCGGACGCTTGCCGTCGATGAAGCGCGCGGCTGCCTCGAGCGCCGCGTCGAACGGCTCGCCCTTCATCGTGCCGCTGCAGTCGATCACAAATACGGTGCGGACCGCCTCGTCGCGGTTGCGCACGGATTGCACCATGTACTGCCGCTTTTCAGGCGCATATGCCCGCCCCTTGACCATCACGCCGATGTTGCGCTCATTGAGGTTCACCAGCGGCCGCTGATTCTGATCGAACGTACGCATGTACACCTGCACGAAGGGATACAAGCCGGATTCAATCTTGAAGATCTTAAGCCCGAACGTGTCGATATTGACCGAGCCCGGTATCTGTGCCGCTGCCGGTCCCGCCAAGACCATGCCCAACAGCGCGCACGCGCCGAGGACAAGGGCCGTTCGCCGCCCACACTGCCGCCACGTCTCCATATTGCCTCTCCCACTTAGAGTTGTTGCCCCCCGGCAAATGCGCCCTTCAGCGAACCTCGCAGGGCGCACACCCGGAATGTACCGCATTCCGCGCACGGATGCAATGCCTAGCACAATGCACGCAACGCGCATTCGCAGCTTACCGCCGGCGCGAAAAATAATAGAAATGCCCGTCTTCAGCCCCGAGCAGGAGCGCGGGCCCCCGGGCCTCCGCATCCCACGCCACGGCCGCCGGGCTGGTCGTATGGCCGGCCAAGGGGGCATCGGTCAGGTTGCCCTTGAGTTCGAGCACGGCGGCCCCATCCTGCCCGCCCACATTCTGCCACAACTCGGCACTGCTGCTGTTGGCGATTACATCGAGGTCGCCATCGCCATCCCAATCCGTGACGCAGAGCTTCCGGCGCCCGCTCTTGCCCCGTTCGCCATCATTCAGCCTGATCGGCTGGCCATCCGCGTCAACGAAGATGCGGCGCCCCGGCAACAATGTGAGGCCATCGCCGGCCTGCTTGCGTTCGAAGTACGCGAGATACCCTTCATGATCGAGCATAACGAGATCGGCGAGACCATCCTCGTTCCAGTCCACGGTCACCGGCGTCGTACGCCACTGCGTGACCAATTCGCGATCGCCCGGTTCCCACCAGACCCACGGCGGCTTGGGCGGCGATGCATTGGGCCAGTCCACCTGAACCGGTTGCGCAGGCTCAAGCTCGAGGCGCTTGCCCTCGCCACACCCCCCCTTCAACCAGATGACCCGGCCCCAGATGGTGTTGACCACGATATCGAGACATCCGTCCCCATCCCAGTCGGCCACGCTCGGGGCCGTGTACCCCCACTTCTCCTCAGCCGGCCCCTGGATGGAGCCGTTCTCGCCGGCCATGATGCGGAAGGGCACGCCATCGACGGTGAAGTACCGCGGCGGGGCAAGCTTGGGCGGATTGCCCCCATCGAGATTCTCGACGAAGCCGAGATACCCAGCCGTGTTGCCGCAGATGAGATCCTCATCGCCATCACCATCCCAGTCGGCCGCCGCGGGCGTGACCAGCGCGCCGAACTTTACGGGGCCGGGGCGCTGCTTCAGATACCGCGGCGGGCCGAACACGGGCATGCCCTCCGCGATTTCGCCCGTGTGCTCGAGCCAAGCCACGCGGCCGTCTTCCTCGCCTACGATGAGGTCCGTCCACCCATCGCGATTCCAATCGACGGCCACCGGCACGATCATGCAGAGGTCCATCTGGATGGGCTCGCCATTGCGCGCAAGGGGCCTCCCCTCGCCATAGCGCGGCGCGGCGCGGCTGCCGCTGTTCTCGAAGTAGGTGAAGCCGTCCACGAATTCGCCGCAAAGCAAGTCGAGGTCGCCGTCATTGTCGAAGTCGGCGAAGTTAGGCGAGGGCATGCCGTAGACCTCCGCCGGTTTGTTCCCTGCGAATATTTTGCGCGGCGGGGCGTATTCGCCGTCCTCTTGTCTCTCGATGAGGTAGACGTAGCCGCGCAGGGGGCCGGCCTTCCAATTGCCTTCATCGCCATAGCCATCGTCCCAGCCGTAGTCGGTCCAATCGCCGGCGCCGGCGTAGATGTCCGTGTCGCCATCGCCTTCAAAGTCGACATACTTCCAAACATTCTGGCGCACGCGGCCGCCCGTGTCGTGAATGTCGGGGCGGTCATAGATGCGCCGCGGCCGTTCGAAGCCCGCTTCACGAAAATTCTTGTATTCACGCGAAGGCTCCAGGATGTGCGCGGCGCCATCGATATGGCTGATGGCCACATTGCCGATGCCCTTGCCCAGCCAGCGCGCCTTCTCGAAGACGGGCGCCGGGTCTTCCCCCGCAGCATTCTCAAAAAGCCACACGCCGTTGTAGGGCTTATCCCGGCAGGAAACCAATAGGTCCCAGTCGCCGTCCTCGTCCCAGTCGATGGGCATCGGCTGCGCCCAGAGGCCTACGCCCAAGTCTACCGGGCCGGTCTCTTCGGGATACTGCAGGCGGAATTGCTTGTGCGGCGCCGGCTCTTCAGCCAACGCGAGTCCGGTTCCAACAAGAACTGACGCGGCGATATGCATCCACTTCATCGAACGTTGCTGTCCTTTCCGGTCAACTCCATGAGCGCGTGATTGGCAACGCGCGCGACATACTTGTTCTCGACATCCCCAAGCGCCTGTTGCAGCGCCGGCATCGCGGGCCGCGCCGTCTCCCCCAGTTCGTCCAGCGCCGTTACGGCATAAAGCCGTACCCATTCGTTTTCCGACTGCGTCTCTTTGATGATGATCTCGAGCGCGCCTTCGGCTTCGGGGTTTTCTTCGAGAAGGGCCTGCGCGGCGAGGATTCGAAGTTCGGGCGCCTCATCGGTCAAGCACGCATGCAGCGCCTCCGGAAACGTTGCCCCAACTTCCCCCGATTGAATCACCCAATGGAGCATCCAACGGCGTGACGGGGCCGCATACGCACGCTCCGGATCGGTCAATTGCCGTGCCGCCACAGGGGCAAAATAGTCAGGAACGAGATGGCTGCCCATGTGCTGCGGGGCGAAAGACCACTCGCGCAACCGCGAGATCATGCTCTGCTTGCCGTCCGGCCTGACGGGGGTGTTCGCGTAATGCTGAGCCACGGCGAAGCGCTTGCCGTGCTTCTCGGCGAGACGAGCGAGTTCGGGCTCTTGAATCAGCGCCAAATCGGTGAACTGCTCGTGCCAAGCCCCATGGGCTTCCCGAAGACGCTGTACCTCTTCACGGTAATCGGCGTCTTCCACGAGATTTTTCACCTCGTGCGGGTCAGCCTCGCAGTCATAGAATTCTTCGATGGGCTTCCGCTCCCACTTCGGCCAGGCAGCCGGGCCGTTCAGACCGCCCGCTTCCGCCAGCCGGTGCACCTCCTGCATCACGGGGCTGCGTTCGGCGTACTCAAGGTATTGGCCGTATGGCTTCCACGGCATGAAATTGCGGATGTAGCGGTAGCGCTTGTCGCGTACGGAGCGGATCATGTCGTAGCGCTCGTCCATGCGGTCGCGGATGCCGTACACATAGTCGCGCGCCGCCGTCTCGCCGGGTCCCGCGAAAATCTCGCCCTCCATGTTCTTAGGCGCATCGATCCCGGCGAGGCTCAGCATGGTGGGGGCAAAGTCAATGGAACTGATGAGGCGGTCCGTTTCGCCGGGCTCCTCGATGCCCAGCGCATCGCGCCATTGCTCGGGCACGTGCAGCATCACGGGCACATGCGTGCCGCTGTCATAGAGCCATCGCTTGCAGCGGGGAAGGCCCGCGCCGTGGTCGCTCCAGAAGAGCACGATCGTATCGTTGGCGAGTCCTGACTCGCGCAGTTCCGCAAGCCGATCGGCGACCCAATAATCAAGCGTCGTGATCAATTCGTAGTAATGCGCCCACTGCTCGCGGACGACGGGCGTGCTGGGGTGATACGGCGGCGGCTCGATGGCGCCCGGATCCTGCCGTTGGTCTTCGGTCAGCCGCTCGACCTTCCGCTCATACGCGCGCCCTTCCGAGCGCACTTGCCCCTCGTGCGTGCCCGTGTAATTGAACACGGCGAAGAACGGCGTATCGTTAGCAGGACGGTTTTGCCAATGTGCAGTACCGCTGCTTTCGTCCCACATCGGCGCTTCCCGCCGGAAGTTATAGTCTTCCTTCCGGTTGTTTGTGCAGTAATAGCCGGCCGCGCGGAAGACTTCCGGCAGCGTCGGAATCTCGCGCGGGAGCAGGGGCACGCTGGATTGATTGCTGCCCTCTCCCCCGCTTCGCATATGCATGCTGCCG
>CAZLBS010000184.1:0-1862 GCA_964557505.1 uncultured Nitrospiraceae bacterium
TTACCCAATTGTGCCACGAAAGCTAATGATTTGACCAAAGAGCGGCCGCGCGCCGTGAATCAATTCTGAGGAAAGAGAATGTGATCATAGACCGAATCGATTTGGAGGCCGTCGACGCCGAGGGCAGCCATGGCGCGAATGTCGGCCAACCCCTGTTCGATGGCGTCGCCGCCCTTGTAATGAAAGGTGTTGATGCTGACGATAACTTCGAATCCAAGGGATTGCAGGCCCTCGACTTCGGCTTGGCCGAAGTCTTCGGCGTGGCCAAAGATGAACTTCTCTTCTACGATGCCGGGGTTCTCGGCGGCGATTTCTTTTGCTTCGGCGTAGCTTAGCCGGAAGCTGCTCTTCCCTCTCCCGCGGAAATGTTCTTTGATGGCTTGAGCGCCGATAAAATAGGCGTCTTCAAGGAGCCCGTGGCTGCTGAGCGCCTCTTCGATGCTTTCGGCGAACTGGGCATGGAGGGGACCGGGGTATTGCTTCACGTCGGGCATGATGCCGATACGGCCTTCACTGCGTGCGGCGAACTCCGCGAGGGTGGGCACGGTCTCCTTATCGACAAGATCGCGCAATTCGGCCAGGGTGATTTCATCGATGTTGCGGTCGATACCCGTCGTGCGCCTGAGATTGCGGTCGTGAAGGCATACGGCGACACCGTCCTTGGTGCAGCGAATGTCGACTTCCATGTGCGTATAGCCGCGCTCGATACTTGCCTCCAAGGCCGGCAGCGAGTTTTCAGTGATGGCGCCGCTTACCACGCCCCGGTGCACGATGAGCACCATGCCGTCTGGCAGGTCAACCAAGGCCTGTTCCGCACTTCCCGAGAGTGTGATGAGTGTGCATGCAACGGCGGCAACCATCATGGTTGGTCAATCTCCACAGCGCTGTAATCAGTTGGCTTCAGGTTGCGTGAATGCGAGCGGGGTTCCATCCATGCGCGTCAGGCGGGCGAGAAACGCCCAACCGCCTTGATTCTGCGTGCATTGTATGAGAATGGTGTTATGACCTTGCTGAAGGGAAACGGGGGCAATGTCTTGATCCAGGCTGGCGCCGCGGTCCGCGTTGCGCGCCAGCGCCTCTTTGCCGTTCACCCATGCTCGAATGCCATCGTCGCTGCCGACCCGCAGTTGCGCGTCCATGGCTTCCGGCACGTGGACCGTGGCAAGACCGAGAGCATATGCGCTTTCGTGTGCCCCAATGTGGACCATGAGGTTCACGTCCCCCAGGCCAGCGGATACAGTCACGGCTTTCCAATTCTCGGCGGCATCACGCGGTTTGCTGGCCTCAATCGGCTGAAAGCCAGCGGCGGCGTTCCAATCTAATGGACCGGCCACCTCCCAATGGCGGATAAAACCTAAGGCGTCGAGCATGCCCGCAGGCCCCTTTATCAGTTCGATAGCGGGCATTGCACTGCGGGTTGCCGCCGTCGTGTTGCACTGGGAAAGCAAGAGGGCCAACGCTTCTAAAGCTTCCTCGCTGCGGCCGGCTTCATGCAGCGCAGACGCCATGCCCGCGAGGGCCGCGGCCGGCAGGCTTGCCAGGCCGCCGGGGCCCGTAGTCTCCATAATGACGCTGAATGCATCCGGCACTGGAAAGGCCCGGATGCCGTCCAAGGCCTCGGCACGTTGGGAAGGATCCCCGGCGAAGCGGTAGAGGGCAAGGTATGCCCGGCCCGTTTCCTCAGGCAGGTCTTGTTGGCGATAGGCGCGGGCGAGACGCTCGAGGTCTTCTAGAAGCGGCCCCAGGGTCTCCTTCGGAGCCGCGGCGAGCGCGGCTTCAAGGGCCGGCAAGGCGCTTGGCATGCCCGTAGCGGCAAGTGCCGACAACGCCGCGCGGCTCACGTGCGGGTCGCTGGAAGCTGT
>CAZLBS010000184.1:1872-7090 GCA_964557505.1 uncultured Nitrospiraceae bacterium
AGCAGTGGCGGGTCGCGGTGGTGCGCAGCAATGCGCTCGAGGAGGGCGAGCGCGTCCCTGCCCCCATGCCCGCCCAGCATGGCGAGCAAAGCAGGCCGGGCCGCTGGCGGGCTCGCATCGTATGCCGATGCGATGGCAGATGCAGCCGCGGCGCCTTTGAGCATGGTCAATGCAGATAGCGCGGCCGGACGGATGGTTTCCGCATGCTCGCCAGCCAGCGCTTGCATGAGAATGGGCGCCGCGGTTTCGTCGCCGTAGCGGCCCAAGCCTGCCAATGCGGCGCCCCGCTGAACGGGCGACAGCATTGTCTCTGCGGCACGCTTGTACATGGCCATCGCGAGACCCCAGGCGCCTCCCTGCGCGGCGATGGCGTCCGCCAGCTTCAAAAAAGCGTCGCCTGCCTCGGAGCGCGTGCTGTCATCGGCGGCATCGTAGACATGTGCGAAGGCGGATACGAGTTCTGGCTCGCCTGTCCATGCGAGACTGGCCGCGGCAGCAGCGCGGAGCGCCGGGTCTGAATGCCCAAGGAGGCTCCGGAGCATCGGGACGCTGAGCGGGTCTTGCATGGCGCCCAGCGAATAGACTGCCATGCGCTGGAAGCTGCCCTCATGGGCACGCACCGCCCGGCGCAGGGCCGTGCGTGCGGCGGGGGTATTCATGTGCTGCAGACACATACGGGCCTGCTCGCGCCATGCAGGGTCGTCGAGCAGCGCGGCAACAGGTTGGATGCCCATATCCTCGGGCATGCACAGCGGAAGCAGGCGCAACAGCCAATGCCGCTCCTCCGTCTCTGCCGAGCGGCTGAGCGCTTCAAGCAACATGGCCGCTACTCGGGATTCTTCCGCCGGATCGCCTGTGGCTGTGACACCGCCGATGCATTCCTCAAGCGTGCGGAACGCGGCATTCCGGATGAAAAAATCCTCCTGGGCCAAGAGAGGCAACAAGGCATCCACCGCTTCGGCCCCGTGTCGAGGCAATTGCTTGCGCGCCTCCGCTTGCAAGACCGGGCCGCCGCGGGTGAAATCTTGCAGGAGCGCCTCGACAGCCGCCGCGGAAGCAGTGGCCATCAGGTGCACCATGACGAGGCAGACAGTGAAGAGGATTGCCACGGACTTCATCATCGGTCTCTACACCAGCCGCCACGGCGCCCGGTAGGGCCGCGTCAGCCATTGGTTTGCAGCCTCGTCGTTTAGAAAGCGCTCGGCCTTGCCATCCCAATGAAGCTTGCGGCCGGTCTTCAGCGCAATGCCTGCAAGCAGCGGGACCGCCGTCGACCGGACGCCCTGCTCGATGTCGGCCACAGGACGCTGACGGGTGCGGATGCAATCGAAGAAGTTCTGATGATGGGCTTCGCTTGCCCAGCTTTTCTCTGGCGCGCCTACAAACTCGGGGATGCCCAAGCTCTCGGGATAGACCTTGAACGATCCCCGGTCTACGATGAGCCGCCCCTTTTCCCCATGGAACTGAATGCCATAGCCTTGCTTTTCGTGCTCCGGATGCGGGCGCTGTTCCCAGGCGACGGTGCAATTGGGATACTCGAACAGGGCATCAACCGCCAAATAATTGTCGCCCCATGCTCCATCAGCGCCATTGGCGCCTGCTGCTTGGACAGTCAAGGGCCATTGCTCCCCAATACCCCACTGAACAATGTCGAGCAGATGGACGCCCCAGTTCGTGAGTTCGCCGCCGCGTGCGTAATCGTGCCAGGCCATCCATCCGAGATGGCGTTGAGGCGAATAGGGCACGGCAGGCGCAGGCCCGAGCCAACGGTCCCAATCTAGATCGGGAGGCGGTTCGGTTCGTTGAAACTCTTCGGGGATGGCGTTGACCCCTACCCAAGCGGACGCGGTCGAAATGGCGCCGAGCGTGCCGCTGTGAATGAGCTCCATGGCTTCCTGGAAGACGGGCATGCTGCGCTGTTGGGTGCCCAATTGCACGACGCGGCCGTAGCGGCGGGCAGCTTCCACCATGGCCCGCCCTTCTTCGATGGCCGTGCAGGCGGGCTTTTCGACGTAAACGTCCTTCCCCGCCTGGCAAGCGAGGATTGTGAGGAGAGGGTGCCAGTGGTCTGGGGTGACAACGAAGACCGCATCGATGTCGCCGCGGTCAAGGACGTGAAAAAAGTCTTGATAGACATCTGGCCGGTAGCCGGCGAGTTGCTCGACCTTGCCGACGGGCTCTTCATATCGCCGCCGCCAGACATCGCACATGGCGGCGATTTCACATCCCTGTTCTTGTGCGAGCGCGTAGAGATGGGCGCGGCCCATGCCGCCCGTGCCTATGACGCCGAGGCGTACGGTCTCATTGGGCCCGATTGCCGCGGCCCGCGCTTTGGGCGTAATTGATGCGGCGCCCGCGGCGAGCCCGCTCGTTAGGAAAAATTGCCGCCGCGTCAGCCCGCGCCGGTGCGCCGTTCTACTCACAATGCCCGCCCCCTCTTCACTCACGCTACGCTAGCCCTTTTCGAGGAGCGGTGTCTACCCCGCCAGCGGGGAGGTGGCTTTAGGCAGACATGGGCACAAGACGCTGCACGCTGAAAAGATGGTGCTCGTCCGTCCATACCTGGGCGACGCGGCACCCGGCTTTTGCCGCCAGTTCCGCGAAGCTCTCAAGCGTGTACTTGTGTGAGTTTTCGGTGTGGATGCGCTCGCCTTCCGCAAAGGCGAATTGATGCGCGCCAATCGTCACCGTCTGTTCGGCAAGGCTGACAATGTGCGATTCCATCCGCATGAGTTTTTCGTTGTAAGACGCTTCATGCTTGAAGCTTCGGATGTCGAAATCCGCCCCGAGTTCACGGTTGATGCGCTGGAGCAAATTCATATTGAAGGCCGCTGTAACGCCTTCGCGGTCTGAATAAGCGGCACGCAAGACGTCCCGGTCCTTGTCGAGATCAACGCCGATAATGATGCAGCCTGACGCCCCTGCGACGGCGGCCATCCGCGTGAGCAGATGCACGGCGCGGGCGTGGCTGAGGTTGCCGATGGTTGAACCCGGAAAATAGACGACCCGGTGCAACACGCGGGCGGAGGGCTTCGGCAGTTCGAACTCTTGATTGTAGTTGGCGCACAGCGGCAGCACTTCGAGCGCCGGGTAATCTTGCTGGATGGACTTCGCGGTCGCATGTAAATGTTCACGCGAAATGTCGATGGGCACATAGCCCGCAATGTTCGGGAGGTGGTCCAAGAGGAGGCGCGTTTTCCAACTGCTGCCGCTGCCATACTCGATGAGAAGCGAGCCATCGCCGATGCTGGCCCCGATTTCTGGGGTGTAGCGCTCCATGATGGCCAGTTCGGTGCGCGTCGGATAATACTCGTCGAGCCGGCAGATGGCGTCGAACAGCTTGCTGCCCCGCTCATCATACATGTACATGCATGGAATCGTTTTCTCGGGCTGGCCTAATCCCTCGAGCACGTCATTCAGAAAATGCTCGTCAGCCGGTCCCGACTCGTATAGGCGTAGCGATGTCGCGCACATGGTTGACCCCCTCTAGTCGCGTGCGAATGGACGATGGGTTAGCCGTCTTGGGCCAACCGGATGCCGGAAAACTGCCAGCGGGCCGCAGCCGGAAAAAAGTTGCGGTAGGTTGCCCGAATATGACTGCGTGATGTCGCGCATGAGCCCCCTCGGAGCACGTACTGATCACACATAAACTTGCCGTTGTATTCGCCAAGCGCCCCGGGCAATGTCTGATAGCCGGGGTAAGGTTCGAATGCGCTGCGCGTCCATTCCCAGGCGTCGCCGAAGAGTTGACGGATGCCGTTTGCCGGGGCCATGTCCCTAGCGGGCATGGGATGAAAAGCGTCCTCCTCGACGAAGTTGCCTTCTGGAAGCCCCTGTTGGGCCGCGGCAACTTCCCACTCTGCTTCCGTGGGCAAGCGCTTGCCCGACCAGCGGGCGAACGCTTCGGCCTCGTAGAAGCTGACGTGGCAGACGGGCTCGTCATGGTCGACGGGACGAAGGCCGCCGAGCGTATAGTGCAGCCATTCGCCGTCGCGCTCATACCAATAAAGCGGCGCACGCCAGCCGTTGGCTTTCACGGCGGCAAATCCGTCGCTGAGCCAATGCTCGTGCCGCGTGTACGCGCCATCTTCCATGAACGCGAGATACTCGCCGCAGGTGACCAGGCGGTCCGCCAATTCGAACGCGTGCAGGTAGCGCTTATGGCGAGGCGTTTCGCAATCGTAAGAGAACCCCGGGCCGTCATGCCCTATCTCGTAGATGCCCTCATCAAAGCTAGCCCAGCGGAGCGGTTGGACCGTGTGCCCGTTCGCGGGCTTTGATGGACGGTAGACCGGGAAGAGCGGGTTGAGCGAGAAGGGATGCTTGAGGTCGGTGACGAGCAATTCCTGATGCTGCTGTTCATGATGCAGACCAATCTCCAGTACAGGCATCAGTTCAGGCGGGAAGCCGTCTTGGCTGAGCAGGCTATGCATATGCTCGTCGACGTAGGCGCGGTAGCTAAGCGTTTCTTGTACCGTGGGACGCGATATCTTTCCGCGGTCAGGACGCGCGTATTGCGGACCAACGCCGTTGTAGTACGAGTTGAACATGTACTCGAAGTTGGGCGAGAAGGGGCGGTAGCCGGGCCGAGCGGCCTTCAGCACGAAGGTCTCGAAAAACCATGTGGCATGAGCAAGGTGCCATTTGACCGGGCTCGCCTCCGGCATGGATTGCAGGCACATGTCTTCTGGTTCGAGCGGCGCGCAAAGATAGTCGGAAAACGCGCGGACGGCTTCATATTCCCTAGTCATCTCAGCGAGCGAGCGCTCTGTACTGGCGAGTTGCGGTGTACTAACTGTCACGGTAATTCTCTGTTCTGCTTGCATCCGTAGCCGCGCGGTTGGTGGCGCGGCATGCCTTCCCCTGGCAGCACCATACGTTAGGCCACAAGGAAATGCAACGGCGTTGAGATGCTGTGGCCGATCCCATGCGTCGTCAGAAAGTGCTTACCAGCCGTTGGAACCCGGCCCGCCTTTGAAGGGCCCAACAACGTTGCTCGTAATCCAACCGCCGTAGAATTCCCCGGGTTGGGGTTCCGCGCGCTCCTCTCCGACCCAGCATTCGTCCACCTTGAATCCGTAGAAGGCAATGTAGCCGGCGATGGATGACAGATGCTCTGGCGGAGCGCTGTACGACCATGCTGCCTTAGCGGAATGGCGGTCTCCGACAGTCACGTCGTAATACTGAGCACTGCCTTTCCATTCGCAGAACGTAGCCC
>CAZLBS010000185.1:0-996 GCA_964557505.1 uncultured Nitrospiraceae bacterium
CGCCCCCTTTGACGGCGACCTGCCCTTCATTCCGCAAACCGACCTCCGCATCCAAGACACCGAGCCGTTCGCCCCATACCTGCCTGGGACCACCGTTCGCCTTCAAGACGCCATTGACGAGCAAGAACTCTTCACCATCCCGATCGGCTTTGAAGATATCTTCTCCGGGAACATTGGGGCGAGCCTGACGGCGGGCAGTGATTTTATCGTCGATTTTCGGCGTGTCATTACAAGCGTGGGGGACATCACCACGGATGGACAGGTGCTTGCGGCGCCGGCCGCTGATGCGTCTTTCACAGTGAGCGGAATCCGCCACGAGGTTGGGGTTGATCCGGAGCTGGACCTCCTGCCAAACGTCGTCGTTGGACTAACGGTTGGGCCTTTTGATTGGAACATCGACATTCCGACGGTGACTATCGACGTGCCGCTGGACACGTTGCTCGAGGAGACCTACCAAACGGACCCGCCCCGGGAGATCACCTTTGGCATTCCGCCGACGGTCACTGGCTTCAGCATCAACGGGGGCGCGACGCACTCGCTCAGCGCATCCGTAACGCTTATGGCCGGGGCTGTCAACGGCCCCACGGAGGTGCTCATCTCCGAAGACGCAGGATTCGCTGGCGCATCCTGGGCGCCATATGCGCCGGAGCTAACGCTGCCCCTGCCTCCCGGGGATGGAGAACGCACGCTGTACCTCAAGACGCGCAATGCCAATGGGGAATCTCCAGCGGTCTCCAGCAGCATCGCCCTTGCCACGTCAATGCCGGGGATCGTATCGCTCCGCACCCGCGAGCGGCAGCCTGGCCTAACCGGAACCATCGCCGCGCCCAATGCGGCGGTAACGATCACGGTCAATGGCGAAACGGTGAGCGGGGTCAACAATGGAGATGGCTCATGGTCGCTGCCTGCGGGCGGCCTGTCGCCACTTCCAGACGGCGTATACGACGTCAGCGTTCAGGCTGAGGATCCGGTGGGCAATGTGCTGCTCGATGCGAC
>CAZLBS010000185.1:1006-7087 GCA_964557505.1 uncultured Nitrospiraceae bacterium
GGTCAACGAACTGGAGATCGATGGCACGGCGCCGTTGGTCACGGTGGCGCTCCTTGCAACGAATGATCGGCAGCCTGGCCTGACCGGAAGCATTGGCGACGCTTCGGCAACCATTACGGTTGAAGTGGATGGCCAGACCTTGCCAGCCACCAACGAGGGGACAAGCTGGAGCCTGCCCGCGGGAGCGCTTCAGGCGCTCGCGGATGGCTCCTACGACGTTCGTGTAACCGCGGAAGATGCCCTTGGCAACGTGGGCGCCGACGGAACGGTCGATGAACTTTTCATCGACGCGACGCCGCCGTCTGTGTCCGTAATCCCGTTGCAAACTGACGCGCCGCAGCCTGCCCTGCGGGGTCTGGTGGACGACCCCGGCGCCGTTATCACGGTTACGATCGACGGCGTCGCCTATGCGGCGCAAAACACAGGCATGGGGGAGTGGTTCCTTCCGGCAGGTTCCATTGCGCCGCTAGAAGATGGGACATACGACGTGAACGTACAGGCAGTGGATGCCTTGGGCAACGCCGGCTCCGACTCGACCGCTGGCGAACTCGAAGTTGATACGACGACGGTACCGCTGGGAGGCGTGATGATGTTGGCAGCCGCGGGCGGGCTCCTGGTCACCTGCGCGATGCGGGCTATGGTCAAGCGCGGCATGGCTTCGATTTCATAGAGCTCCACAAAACGGGGCCACGGGAGATGCTGAACGCATCTCCCGTGGCTGGGCTGGGGCTGGGGAGTGAGGCTCTATAAAACGTTGCCGCGAGTTGCCATGACTCTTCGCTCGCCGCAACGTTGGAAGGCTATTTCGAGCTAACGCTCAACTCATTGTCGACGTACACGGCGCCGCCTTCGTAGGCGTTCTCCGTTGCCGAGCGGTACTCCGACCACGATTCCACCGTGCCTTCAAGGGTGGCGATGCCATCATCTACAGCAACGCTGACCTCGTCGCTGTCTACGAACGGGCTCCACCACATTTCATCGTTGATATCTTCCAGAATGGCGGCATCGCTCTTGTACGTATAGGTTGGTACCGTGCCGTACCAGTCGAACGTTTCGGGATACCATGTGTCGACATACGGGTCGAAGGCATAGGCCGTGGTGTCATAGCCCACTTCGACGCGGTTGACGACATTCGTAATGCCTTCGATGCCGGCGGCCACATCATCTGCTTCCGACTTTTCAAAGTACGTGTCGACCGTACCTTCCAGATACGCGGTGTTGCCGGCGACATCCGCATCGATTTCGAACGATTCGAACTAAGGGTTGCGCAGCATGGCCATCTCGATATTCTCCTCGAGATCCTGCTCCTCTAACATTTCACCTTCTGGCGCGCTTACGACAACGCGATTCTTGACGCGGCGTACGCCGGCGGTATTGCGGGCCACCCGTGCGGCTGCCCGCTTGGCCTTCAAGTTGTCTACTTCGCCCCGGAGGATAGCGACGCCGTTGTCCACCGTCGTCGTTACGTCGAATGAAAAGACTCGAGGATCAAGCGCCAAATTGGATTCAATCGCTGAGGCAACTTGCGTGTCCGTCATCATGGCCTCGTCGTCCGTAGCGACCATCGGATCCTCAGCCCAAGCTTCGACCGCAAGATTTTCCGCGTTTACATCGCTGACGCCCGCGACCCAAGCTTGCGCGCGTGCACGCGCCTTCTCGCTGGCGCTCGCAACGGTACCATCTAATGTGACAAGACCTTCATCCACAGCGACATCAATGAGCGCTGCATCCACCAGCGCGTCCCAGCGGAGCGCTGCTTCAACATCTTCGCGGACTTCAGCGTCCGCACGCTCGGCGGGTCCTGTAACGGTGATGTCATTGTCGACGCCGATGACGCCCGTGACGCTCTTAGCCAACTTGGCAGCGAGTTGCTTTTCCTGCCATGAATCCGTGGCGCCGGACAGGGTGACATATCCCTCGGAGACGCCAACGGTCACCTCATATGCATCCGCCGCCGGGTCGGCCAACATGGCTTGTTCGATATCGCTGCGCACTTCGGCATCCGTTTTCCCGATGCCCGGTTCGACGGCCAACCGGTTATCCACACTTTCTACACCGCGTACGGTCTCGGCAATGCGGACGGCGCGTTCTTTTTCAAGCAGGTTATCGACCGTTCCGGTCAGCGTCACCACACCGTCATTGACGACGGTGGTCAAGTCCGCGCTCTGAACAGCTTGGTCAAACAGGAACTCATTTTCCACAGCATCGGCAATCTGCTGATCGGTTACCGGAACCGATTCCTGAGCCGTGGCTGCACCGGTAGCTACCAACGCACTTATGGCGGCGGCCACGCCTAACAGGCCGTACCTCTTAAGGTTTGCCAAAGTCATGGGGGACTACCCTCCTTTCGTCTCTCGTCCAATTGCATCAAAAATTACGGGACTAGCGCCTGAGGGCGGTTAGGCCCTTTGCGCCGTCGTAATCGAATACGCACAAGGCTCGTGCCAAACTGCCAGAACCTTTTCGCTCGGGTGGCTTAAGCCATACTCCATTCCCGCACCACGGGTCTCTATATCGGGGCGATGTATCCGGAGTGCTCAAGGCTGGGCAGTTTCGTCACAGCCGTACGTTCTCGGTAACCAATGCCTCAAGAGATGCGATAAATGCGAGGCCTGCTTGATGCGCACCTAAACCCGTTAAACGGCGTACGCAAGATGTGTGAGATTTATAAGTCGAATCGCGAAAATGGATTACAATACTTTTCTTGATTCAGCATGTTGGGTCGATATATGACAAATACGTCCAAAGGCGCAAGGCTTGCGCGAACAGCGGCACGGCATGCCGCCCTCTTTTCCGGACAGAATATATATTATCGGACTCCAAATAGGCCGTGCACGGAAAGGCAGCGCGTGCCAGGCCAGCGCCATGCTCACGCACGTGAGCATGGCGCTGCTTGAGGCTGCGGTATGAATCGAGGCTATCCCCTTCGCCGGGTGGTCCATGCTGTGGCGCTCAGCGCGAGCACGCCAATGAGCCCGGCCATGCCGGCCACCCCTGTAAGCGGCACCGGCGGAGGTTCGACGGTGACCATGATAGACGGCGATGTTTCGGTGTCGAGGCCGTCGGAGACGATGCAGAAGTATTCGCCGCTCTGACTCTCGCGGATGTTCTCGAGGGTTAGAACGCGCGATGTGCCGACGACCTGTCCGGCTTGCTTCGCCTCCGCAACAAACCGCCACGTGTAGCTCAGCCCGCCCAGACTGCTGCAGGCAAACACCTCGAGCGCGACATCGTCTCCTTCTGTAACGGCGACCGCGTCGCTGCCTGTAAGTTCTACCGTGAGCGGCTGACCCTCGCAGATTTCGGCACAGGTCTCGGTCTCGATTGCGGGATCGAGCGCGGCCGCCACAAATTGCTCGGGGCTGGCCCCCGCTGGCGCACCGAATTCGATGTACTCTTCTGCTGTCAGGCAACCGTCGCCGTCGGCATCGCCCTCAATGCCCAGCACGTTGCTCAGGCTGAAGTCGAAGGCGCTAAGAGGCGGCGGCGTTCCGCCAATTTGCCCGAGGAGGTCCAGGACAAACTCGATGGCGCCTTGGGTCTGGCTGTCCGCGAGGGTGGCAAAACCTCCGAATACGATGGCTAAGCGATCCGCCAAGCGCGGGTCGGCCGCGTCGATGATGGCTGAGAAATCGCCCGCGTTGTCGATCGCGTCTCGAACGGCTGCAAAGACGATTTGGTAGTTGGTTTCGAATACGCCCACCAGCTGCGCATTGGTCAGCCCGTTTTGGTCATAGCTCGTGTCGTTATAGATGGCTTCGATGACGGCCAACTCGTATTCGTCGAGAATGCCGTTGCCGCCGGGGACCTCGCCGACAACCGGGCCGTTCACGTCTGCCGTCGAGCATTCGAGGGTATCGAGCAGAGCCACCAGTTCGGGCACATCATCGGCAATGACAATGCCCAGCAGATTCAACAGGCCCTGCAGGATGGGGTCGTCAATCTGGGCGCAGAAGTCGAGTTCGCCCGGGGCGGGCGGCACGGGACCTGGCGTAGGCGGACACTCGGTCGCCCCTCCCCCATCCAGCGGCTCGACAATAATGGAGTAAAGGTCATCGGGCGCCTCGGCGCCCTGATTTCCGGAGCCTGCCAATCGGATGAAGTACTCCTCGCCTTGCGTGGCCGATATGGTCACTTGAGACTGTTCGCCGCGCGAGCCGCAGTCATCATCGGAGCAACCGAGCGAGATGCCGGCACACGTGTCGAAGACCTCGAGTGTGGTGTCGAACGTGCTTCCACAGGTCTGAAACAGGATGGCGCCGGTCTTGGTGGCGGTATAACGAAACCAGACGTCGTTGAAGTCGAACTGCCCGCAGCTCGAAGGCGTGGAACCCGTGGCGCCTGCCAGGTCGCCAAACACGGGCGTGCAATCGAAAATCTCGGTGGCGCTGCCGCAAGTGTCATTCGGAATGACGGGGGCCGGTGGCGGCGGACAACTCCCTGCTGTGCCGATGACAAAGTCCTCGTCGCTTACGTCGAAGAAAATGTTGCCGACGGCCTCGACGCGAATGCGTGCTTGCGTGGTCTCGATGCTCGGCAGCACGACGTTTTCGAAGCCGTCGTTCGCTGTGGCCGATGCCAGCGTCTGGTCGAAGGTCAGCCCGCCGTCGGTGGACAGCAAGATGTTCACCTGCGCCGCGTTGATGGGCGCCTGGTCAGTGCCGGCAACATCCCACGTCACCAACGCGGCCCCATTGACTTCGACGCAGGTGTCGGGCCCCGTTACCTTGAAAGGTCCCGCGTTGCCTACGACGTCGACCGCCATGTCGTCGCCTGCGACCCCGCCGCCCCCGGCGGAATTGTCGCGCACCATGACCCGGAAGTTCATGGTGCGGCCGAAGACCGGGAGTTTTTCCTGCGCCGTGAAGTCGACATTGCCTGTCTGCAGGACCACATCCATGCGCGGGAACGTGCGCACGGGGCTGAGACTCGGCTCGAAGACACGGAACAGAGGAATCTGCCCGTCATCGAGCGCTTCGATTTTCGCTTGGGGGCCCAGGTCGCGTTGCTCCCAGCTATAGGTGAGCGTGTCGGGGTCGGGGTCAGCCGCGGTGGCGGAAAGTTCGAACGGCGTCTCCGCCGGAATGACATAGTCAGGCCCTGCATCGACGGTGGGAGGCGTGTTGCCCGTGGGCGTAAAGGCGCCGCACGTCGCCCCCACGCCGTCATCGGCAATGGCAAGGAAGCCGTCGATGCTGCGCGAGTGGTACATCGGGTCGCCGAGGTTTGGCAGGTTGTCCTGAAAGCAGAGGCCCAGGCGTCCGTACGACATGATGGTGCTGCCCGCGCCGGGTTCGTAGGCGTTCGAGCTGGAGCGGTTGCCGGCACAACTCGCGCGAATGCCGTTGAAGGTGTGGTTGGAGCCCAGCTGATGGCCGATCTCATGACCCACGTAGGTCACGTCGAAAGGTTCGCCTATGGGCGTGCTCAAACCGGAAACCCCGCGTGCCTTCGAGCTGCTGCAGGTCGTGCCTACCGTCGCAACCCCGCCCCGCAGCCCGTTGAACACATGGCCGATGTCGTAATCGCCGGAATCGATCTGGCTCTCAATGAACGGGCCGACTTCATTGATGAGATTGATCTTGTTGGTCCCCGTGAAGGGGTCCGTCTCTGGGTCGAAGTTGAGCAGCAGATCGTTGTTGGCTACCAGTTCGAGTCGAATCGTCGCGTCGCGTTCAAGCACGGCATTGACCCGGTTGAGCACCGTGGTGATGGCGCCAAGCACGACCGAGACGTCGTTCGGGCTGCCATCGCTCACGCCGTCGCCGGCGAGATTCACATGAAACTCAGCATATTCGCCGGTGCAGGCAATCGCGGCCCGGTAGGTGCGCAGGGTCGTCCCCGTCGGCAGGGCCTTCAATTGCTTGGTTACGGCTTGCGGCGGCGAATCGTGCTCGTGAGCCACGCATTCGAACGGCTCCGCGGGGCCATACTCATCGGCGTTGTAGGCCGCATATGCGCTGCCATCAGCGTAGAGCGGGTCAACGAAGGTCCACATGCCTGGCGCGAGCACCATGCCGTGGAAGCCCTGCGCTGTTACGTCGAAGCGCAGCGTGGCGCCCGGGATGTCAATGCCCTGCC
>CAZLBS010000186.1:0-7056 GCA_964557505.1 uncultured Nitrospiraceae bacterium
GCCTCTGCGTGCGCCACCATAGAGGCGAGACATGCGGTTGCCACGATCGCGGCGATGCGGCTCATGGCGCTTCCTCGAGCGCGGCAAAGGAAACATTCGGGATGTCGGCGGCTTTGCAGCTATTGAGCACGGCCATGATGCGTCCGTGGGGCGCACCGGCGTCGCCCCGGATGATGACGCTGCCGCCCGGGGCATACTCGGCTACGCGTTGCAAAACGGCGGTGAGTTCCTCCTCGCCCAACACGCGGTTGTTCAAAACGATCGAGCCGTCGGCACGGACGTTCACAAAAATCTCGCTGCGTTCGCGCTCGCTGTATTCGGCCTCGGTGGCGGTCGGCAGCGTAATGTCGAGATCGCTCTCAAGCGTGGCGAAGACCGAAGTCGTCATGAAGAAGACTAGCGTCAGGAAGACGATATCGATCAAGGGCGCCATCGGCACCGCGTCGCCTTGCTCTTCAAATCGCTTGCCAAACCGCATGGTGGGTGCGCTAGCGTCCTTCGGCTTCCATCGCCTCGAGCATTTCCAAAGCGGCCAGCTCGACCGCCGCAATGATTTTAAGAACGCGGCCGCGGAGGTAGAAGTAGACCAGCAGCGCTGGGATGGCGAGGGCAAGTCCTGCAGCCGTGGTGATCATGGCCTGCGCGACACTCTCCGCCATGCGCAGGCCCTTGACCTGGGCATCGTCCAGTGCGATGGAGCCAAACGCCTGAATCATGCCCCATACCGTGCCGAGGAGGCCAAGCAGCGGGGCAATGGTGCCGATGTTTTGCAGATACGAGATGCGCTGCCAGAGGGCGGCGGCGCCGCGTTCGCCTTCGCTTTCCATGGCCTCCTGCACGATGAACCGATCGTGCCCGGATACGCGCAACCCGGCCCGCAGCACATTAGCGGCCAAGGCATCCCGCGTCTCGCAAAGTTCTCGCGCGCCCTCGTGGTCTCCGCGGCGCAGGCGCTTGGATGCTTCCTGCAGAAACTTCCGCGGCGCCTCGCGGGCCACGCTGATGGTGGCCAGCAGATAGACCGCCAGCAGCACCGTGAGTCCGCTCAGGCCGAAGATGCACCAGAGGATGACCCCGCCGTTGGCGATCATTTGCCACAGCGTCAACTCAGCCGGCACGTCCGGCGCCGGCAGCACCGGGCTGGCAGCCCCAGGTGCAACCGCTTGAGCAACCGCGGCAACGGCGCCCAAGCATGCGAGCGAAACGGCAGCAGATGCGCTGAATCCGAAAATGCTGTTCACCAATTGGATCCCCCTCCCAATAACGCTCAGCATTATCGCTATGCCCCGGAAAAAGTTGCAATGCCGGCCGCCCAGCGCGTCTGAAGACTTGGCAATCCAGCGTAAAATGCGCTAGCTTGATCAGCGCCATGAGGCTGTAGACGGGAGGCAAGCGGCATGGGCCAGAAATTGCAGCGATATGGCGGATGGGCCATCATCACGGGCGCCTCATCTGGGATTGGGGCGGAGTTTGCCCGGCAGATTGCCGCGCAAGGCGTGAGTTGCATTCTGGTGGCCCGCCGCGAGAACCGCCTGCGCAGCATCGCCAAAGAACTCGCGCAGGAGCATAACGTCGACGTTCAGTACGTGGTGCAGGATTTGGCCTCCGATGATTGCGCCGACGTGCTCGAAGAGGCCATTGGCGATGTCGAGGTGGGCATGCTCGTGAACAATGCCGGCTTTGGCGACGGCGGGGCATTTCACACGCGTGAGGAACACCGCATCGCCGAGATGGTCAAGCTCAATTGCCTGGCCCCCGCGCTCTTAACGCGCCGCTTTCTGCCGCACATGATCGAGCGCCAGAAGGGGGCGGTCATTACCGTTGCCAGCGTTCTGGGCCTGTTTCCATGTCCCTATGAGGCGCTCTACGGCGCGACCAAGGCCTTCGACGCCAGCTTCGGCGAGGCGCTCTATTATGAATTGCAAGGCACCGGCGTCGATGCGATTACCATTAGTCCCGCCCTCACGGCCACGGAGTTCCTGATCGCCGAGGGCCTGCCGGCGCATCACGTCGACCGGATCTACCGCGGAGCGACGCCCGCTTCACGCATCGCCAGCATTACGTTGAAGGCCTTGGGCCGGCGTCCGGTGGTGGGGCCGCGCGATTTCCATCTGGCCAGCTTCGGCCTTCGCGTGCTGCCGCGCGGCTGGATCACCCGCGCCGTCAGCATCGGCATGAAGCGCAACCTGCTTACACACGAGCGTTAATTAAGGCTGAGGCCGCATCGGCACCCCGTCACGCGGCGCCTTGTTGATGGAAAAGCCAATCCGCTCGAGCGGACTCGGACCCGTGTACTCCTTGCCGGTCCGCCCGCTGTAGTAGCACCCGCAAATGAGCCCGCGCAGCCCGATGTTGAGCATGCGCAGCAGGGATGCGGCCGGCTCGAACCACTCATCGGCATTGCACATATAGCCAACCAGCCAGCGCAGTTTAAACGTGGGGGTGAAGGACAGGATGGTCAGCACGCCCTTGAGGTCCTGAATGTCTTTCTCCGGCGCGTGCCGCGCGACATGGTCGATGTGCTCGATGCAGCCCGTTTCGGAGAAAGAGGGCATCTCCTCCGTACGGGGCAGCAGGATGTCCCCGATTCGCTCCATGGCGCGGAGCTGCCGTTCCGTAAAGATCTCCGAGCGCTTGCGCTTCAATTCAACATTCCTTCTACCATCTTCCGCGTCATGGCCATTACGGTAAGGGCCGGGTTGATGCCGGGTGCATTCGGAAAGGTGCTGGTATCGGCGCAATGCAGGCGAGGCTCGCCGTGCACCTCGAAGCGCTCGTTCACCACCGAGCGCGCCGGATTAACGCCGATCGGGCAGCCGCCCATCAAGTGCAACCCAAACTGAAACGGCGACTGAAAAATCTGCTTCGCCCCTGTGGCCGCATAAATCTCGTAGACAATCTTGAGTCCATCCTGCGCGCGCTTCTCGTCTTGCGCCGAAAGGGGCTTGGTGATGGCCAGGCGCTGGCCGCCGTCGCGCAGTTTCATCGTCCCAAGGTTGTCGTCGCGGATGCACACCTCCATACATGCCATGTTGCGGTAGCTGCGCATGTAGTCGTGGAACCCTGGGCCGAAGCTGGGGTAGAGCATCGACAGCGAAATGGGGGGCGCGAAGACGTTCTCGAGCTTGAAGCCCTTCCGGCGAAACTCGGGATCGTCGGACTTCACGCTCTGGAAAGCGCCCCGGTGCGCATTGATTTCCTCGTCGTAAATGGCGAAGGACATGAACTGCGGGTGATTCGCGAAGCCGGTGCCGAGGGCCGGGAGTTTATCCTTGAGCCCCGAGCGCATGAGCAGTTGGGTGGTGCCGAAGCTGCCTGCCGCCAAAACGACATGCGGCGCCTCGATAGCCATCGGCTCGCCACGCTTGCGCACATGCAGCTTGACCCCATGGCGGGTCGCCGTGATGTGCTCGACCGATGTTTCTGCCCATACCGCCAAACCAAGCGCCTCAGCTTTCCGGATGAAGGTCACCATCGTGCTTTGCTTCGAATCGCGGTGGCACCCCCCGAGGCAGGCCATGCAGTCGTTGCCTTCCTCGGTGCCGCAGTCGCATTGCCCCCGCCGGAGCGAGCCCCACTGGTGTCCCGTCTTCTCCATGCCCTCGATGAAAATCTCGGCGCTGCGGTTGCGCCATTCGGGCGGAATGGTCTGCAACGCGATGTGCGATTCGATATCGTCGTAGTAGGGAGCCATGGCCTCAGTCGAGAAAAAGCCGATGTCGGTGTCTGCCCGCCAGTCGTCGAAGGCGAGGTCGTCGAAGCGATCCATCAGGCCCTGGTTGACGATGCTGCCGCCGCCTACGCACTTGCCGCGCAAAAAGCCCATCTTGCCGCGGTCGTCCAGCTCGATGCCGCCGCCCCAAAACATGGGGCCCGTGTAGTCGAACTCGGTGGGCGGGTAGGTGTCGGACTTGAAATACTGCCCGGCCTCGAGCAGCAAGCACTTCGCGCCCGATTCCTGCAGATAAAAGGCCGCGGCGCCGCCGGAGGTGCCGGAGCCGATGATGATGCAGTCGTAGGATTCCGCCATTGCGTCAGGCACGCCTTTCGAGTGGAGGTTGCGTTGAATCATTTGGCCGTCTAGTCACAGCGCGCGGGGCCTGCGTGATTAGCGCGGCCCCGCGGGGATGTCATGCGCTCGCGTCGTTTCAGACTAAAGCTGTTTCTTCTTGATCAATGCTTCCAGCTTGAGGCCAATGACGGCTGCGTACAGCATCTTGATTTGGCTGTCGTGGAACGCATGGTCCAGCAGCTTGCCGAAAAGCTCGTACTTCTCCTTAGTATAGGGATACCAGTTGGCCTCGAGCTTGCCGCCTTGGCGGTCGATGATGATCGACTTGATGTTGCAGAAGGAGTGCAGCCCGTGCGCGCCCTTGTAACGCCCGAAGCCGCTTTCCTTCATGCCCCCGAAGGGAAGGCCCGAGTGGCCCTGCGTCGCCAGCACGTTGTTGATGCTGACGTTGCCCGTCTGAATCGCACGGGCGACCCGGTTGGCGCGTTCGAGGTCGCGGGACCAGACGCTGGCGCTGAGGCCATATACCGAGTCGTTCGCCAGGCGAACCGCCTCTTCCTCGGTTTTGAATTTCGACACCGTCAGCACCGGCCCGAACGTTTCCTCGGCGTAGATCTTCATCTCCGGCGTCACGTCCGTGATGACTGTCGGCGGAATGACCTGCGTCCCGGGGAACCGCTTGCCTTCGCCATAGATGGTCGCGCCCTTCGCCCGGGCGTCTTCAACCTGCTCCTCGACGATGTCGACCTGGAAGTCGGTCGTCATGCAGCCCACGTCGAGTTCCAGCGGGTCGCCATCATGCGTCGAGGGATTCCGCAGCTTCTTCAGCTTATCGGTAAGCGCCTTGACGAAGTCGTCGTAGACGCCCTCCTGGACATAGACCCGCTCGACGGCCGTGCAGGTTTGACCGCTGTTGGTCATGCCGCCCCAGATGGCGCCGTTCACCGTGCGGTTAATGTCGACATCGTCGAAGACCACCATCGGGTCTTTGCCGCCCAACTCCAGCTCGACCGGGATGAGATGCTCTGCCGCCATGGCCATGATCTTCTTGCCGGTGCGCGTGCTGCCCGTGAAGTGAATCTT
Source organism: uncultured Nitrospiraceae bacterium (assembly GCA_964557505.1). GTDB lineage: Bacteria > Hydrogenedentota > Hydrogenedentia > Hydrogenedentales > CAZLBS01 > CAZLBS01. Next base: position 5,096 of record CAZLBS010000186.1, read on the forward strand.
GGACGGCTTTTGCGCAATGAGCTTCGGGCCGATGGCGCCCGTGCCGTAGACCATCTGCAGCGCGCCCTTCATGAAGCCGCTTTCCTCGATGATCTGCTCCATCATGCCCTGGAGCGGCGTGTGCTCGGACGGCTTGATGATGACGGGATTGCCCGCAATGAAGGCCCCGAGCAGCGGCCCCATCGAGGTGTTGAAGGGGTAGTTCCAAGGGGAGATGATGAGCACGGGACCAATGGGCTCGTAATAGATGCGCGCCTTCTTGCCCGCCAGCAGCAGCGGCGTGCGCACCACTTGGTCCGCGAGATCTTTCTCGGCGTGACGCTCGTAGTGGAAGATCATATCGAGCACCGCGAAGACCTCGGCGATGATGCAGTCCGTGCGGCTCTTCCCCGTTTCCGCTGTGATACGGTCGACGATCCATTCTTTGTTGTCGCGGATGTAGCGGCGGAGCTTTCCCACTTCCTGCAGGCGCTCCTTGACCGTCATCCGGCGGATCGTCTCGAACGCCGTGCGCGCGTTCTGGAAGGCGCGCGCGATGTCCTCGTCCGTCGAGTCCTTGACTACATACAACACTTCCCCCGTGCGGGGATTCTTGACAGGGTGTTCAATTTGCTCTGCGGCCAGGCCGGCAGGTGCGCCGCCCGGTACCGTCGTTTGCAATGTGCTCATCTCGCTCGCTCCCTGATGGCGTTCGATTGCCTTGTACGCGTTTACCGTATCTATGAAACAACACCGGGGGCGGCTGCGCGAGATACGCCGGGCGGCCCGCGTCGTGTGTTAGCTCCTTGTTATACCTTAAACCGCTGCTTGTTGGCGAGACCCTCCAGGCCCAAGCCCGTCAGCAGCATCTTGACGAAATTGATCGGCCCGCCCCCGAAAGCCGCGTCGAGCAGCTTGGCAAACTTCCTATATTTCTGCTCGGTATAGGGATACCAGTTCGCCTCGATCTTGTCGGCGTTCTTGTCCTCGAGGATGGCCTTCACATTGCAGAACGAGTGGATGCCCCAGGCCCCGCGGTAGCGCCCGAAGCCGCTTTGCTTCACGCCGCCGAAGGGGAGGCCTGCGTGGGCCTCGGTGGCCATGACGTTGTTGATAGAGACGCCGCCTACCTCGAGGGCATCGGCCACCCGGCGGGCCTGCTGCATGTCGTTCGTCCAGACGCTTGCCGTCAGGCCATAGGGCGTATCGTTCGCGGCGTCGATGACCTTGGCCTCATCGCCAAAGGAAGCCACGGGGATGACCGGGCCAAAGCTTTCCTCCGTCCACACGAGCATATCCGGCGTGCAGCCGGTCAGGAGCGTGGGCGGATAGGCCTGCTGACCCTCGGGCCGCGTGCCGCCGCACACTAACGTAGCCCCTTTCGCGATGGCGTCCTGCACATGCCGGTCAATGATGTCGACCTGGAAATCCGTCGTGATGGCGCCCATGTCGAGGGCCGTCTCCTCGGCGCCATTCTCGCCGCCCCCGGCATAGCTCATCTGGCCGATGCGCTGCCGGAGCCCCTCGACGAACGCATCGTGAATGTCCTTGTGGACGTAGAGGCGCTCAACCGACGTGCAGCTTTGGCCGCCATTCGTGAGCGCGCCCCAGAGCGCACCGTTGATGGAACGCTCGAGATTGGCGTCCTCGAACACGATCATCGGGTCCTTGCCCCCGAGTTCCAGTTCGAGCGGGATGAGGTGCTCGGCGCATTGCTTCATGATTTCGCGCCCGCCGCGCTGGCTGCCTGTGAAGAACACCTTGGCTGGCTTTTCATTGATGAGCGCCGCGCCGGTTTCGCGCCCGCCGTAGACCACTTGGATCGCGCCCGCAAGGAACCCGCTCTCGGCGAAGATCTGCTCGACGAGCCCCTTGAGCGGCGTATGCTCCGAGGGCTTGTAAACCACGGAGTTGCCCGCCATGAACGCGCACACGGCCGGGGCAAGCGCCAGCACGAGTGGATAGTTCCATGGCGAAATGAT
>CAZLBS010000187.1:0-7033 GCA_964557505.1 uncultured Nitrospiraceae bacterium
GAAACCATGGCCTTCTGGCGCACGATCGAGCGGCGCATCGAGAACGCACGCATTGCGACCATCCATAGTTTTTGCGGGGCCGTTTTGCGCGAGCACGCCCTGCGCATCGGCCTCGACCCCGATTTCTCCGTGCTCTCGGATGTGGAAAGCCAGCTGCTTGTCCGTGATGTCGTCCAAGAAACGCTTCATGCGCGCCTCGAAGCGGGCGACGAGGCGGTCCTGTCGCTTGGCGCGATGTATGGCCCCTATCAGCTGGATGCGATCTTGCGGACATTGTTGAAACAGCGGGCCAAGAGTGATGCTGCTCTCAACCCGATCAGCGGGATGCCAGCCCAAGCGATTCAGGAACTGTCTATATCTGAGGCGGCCAGGCTTTATGAGCAACGCGTCGCAAAGGTTGCAAACTCTTTCGAAGCACAAGCAGCGCTCAAGCACCTCGAATCTTTCGGGGGCATGTGCACCGATCCTTCGGACAAGATCGAGCAGGCACGGCAGGCCGTGCTGGCCGCTGCGAGGCCATTCTTCGCCAACCCATCGGCAGCAACGGCAGCCGCCATGCATGACGCCTTCCAACAGGTTGCCCTGCGGGGCGGCTCCGCCAAAAACTGGGATGGTGCTGAGAACTTTAAGGACGTAAAGGAGGCCATCGGCGCGGCGCGAAAGCTGTTGCAACGAGACGCCGCCCCGCTCGTGATTCATCTCGGCATGGAAGCCGAAGGCGCGGAACAAGTGCGGCGCTTCGCCGAAGTCTATCGTGACGCAGCAGATGCGCTTGACGCGGCGAAGCATGAGCGGGCAGCCTACCACTTTGATGATCTCGTCCTGAAAACGCTGCATGCCGTGCATGACAATCAGGCCGTGCGCCGCCGCATTGCGGCTTCGCTGCGGCACTTGCTCATTGATGAGTTTCAAGATACAGACCCGCTGCAATTGCAGATTGCCCGCGCATTGCAGGCAGAAGAGAAGCCGCCCAAGCTCTTCATCGTAGGGGATGCCAAGCAATCCATCTACCGGTTTCGCGGCGCGGAGGCAGGCGTATTGCTCGAGGCGGCTGAGCAAAGCGCCTCGTGCATTTCACTTGATCGCAATCACCGCACCGTGCCAGCCGTGCTGAACTTTGTCAACGAGTTCTTTGCAACAAGCGAACTTTTGGGCGCGGTCGAATCGCCGTACCGGGAGATGGAGCATTTCCGCAACGCACTTCCGGGCGGTGAAGCCTCCATCGAATTCATCGTTCCGCCGGCGGACTCGGGCGGGATGGCCTGGCAAACGCGCGAAGCAGAGGCGCGGATCTTGGCGCACCGCATCGCTGCCATTTGCACCGGCGATAGCTGGATGGTCGAAGATGCGGCGACAGGCGAACCGCGCCCGCCTCGGTACGGAGACGTCGCGGTATTGCTGCGGGCGCTGAGCAACCTCTCGACGTATGAAGCGGCCTTCCGCGCGGCAGAGGTGCCCTATCACTTGGCGCAGGGGCATGGCTTTTTCGAACGGCAGGAACTGTATGACCTGCGCAATCTGCTTGCGGCTGCAGCTGACCCCTTCGACGAAATGGCCTTGCTCGGCGTGTTGCGCAGCCCCATAGGCGGCCTGTCTGATGATGACCTGTATGCGCTGTGCCGTGAGCGCACGTTGACCCATGCCTTTGCCGACAAAGCCTTTGTGCCATCGGGCCTTGAAAACCGCGATGCGCTCGAACGCATTCGCTCGCTTATGGATTGGCTTCGCGAACACCGGGGCATGCCGCTTGCGGAGTATGTGCATGAGGCGCTCGCCCGCAGCCAATTCGAGGCCATCTTGTTGAGCCAATTCTTTGGCGAGCAAAAAGCGGCCAATGTGCGCAAGGCCGCCCGGATGGCGTCGGCATTCGAACAGGCCCGCGGCGGCGGACTCCTGGCCTTCGTGCGGTATCTCGATGAAGCCGGCGCCGAGGAGATTCGCGAGGGCGACGCCGCGACACTGACGGAGGGCATGAATGCCGTATCCATCATGACCGTGCACAAGGCAAAGGGCCTTGAATTTCCAATCGTTGTGATCGCCGACATGGCTCAGACGCCGAAGCCGGGACACGCGGCTCCGGTCATGACCCATACGGAAAGCATCGCCGCGGCGAGCGTGAAGGGACCAAAGGGAGAGACCTGTCAGACGGCGCTGCATGCCGAACTGTCTTGGCTTGACAAGAGCGAAGAGGAAGCAGAGCGCGCACGCCTGCTCTATGTCGCGATGACACGTGCACGGGATGGGCTCGTTCTATCTGGCGCGCCCGGCCCCAGGCGTGGCTCGTGGTTTGCCCATTTCGACCACGCCTACGGCCTCAGCAGCAAAGACGATGGCGCCACGATACAGGGGCAGGGCTGGCAAGCCCGCGTCTGCCGTTCCGCTCCTTTGACCCGCACGGCTTCATCGTCTACAGCGCAATCGATTGAGCGCGCCGCTCTGCCTGCTATGGAGCAACGGATTGCGCCGTACGCAGTGCCCGCGAAACAGCGGGACGCATTTCCTGTAACGGCTTTGCTCACGGCGATACAGGCGATGGAAGGCCGGAAGAGCGCGTATCCGCAACCGCCGCTTTCCGCATTGCCAGCAACAACACGCGGCGATATTGTGCACGAGACATTCCAGCAGTGGAATCTTACAGATGATCCAAAACCTATCATTGATGTGATCATTGAACGCCGGTATCCCGAGGCGTTGCTCCTTGAAGACGCGGGCTTCGCCGAGCGCCTCGCGGCCCTCATGCGGCAATTCCTCGCAACGCCACTCGGCAAGTCCGCGCGGCAACTGCACTACCGCGCGCGCGAGTGGCCGTTCTTGCTGCAGCTCGAGGGGGCAGCTATAGAAGGCGTAATGGACGCCATCCTGATGGACGGCGCCATCGTTGATTGGAAGACAGGGAAGTTTAGAGAGGAAGCGCATGCGCGCTACGCATGGCAGCTCCGGCTGTATACCGCGGCCATGCAGGCCCTCACAGGAACGCTGCCGCCTGCCGCGTGGTTGTATTATGTTGATGAAGGCCGTGCAGAAGAAATAAGCATTACCGCGCACGAAGCCAGCCGCGCACTTAGCAAAGCAACGGAAGCCATCGCCTATCTTCAAGAGGCTCCTGCCGATACGAAAGCAACGTAAATGATTCGTCAATTCATCGTGTACATGGTCTGCGGCTGTCTCTTGTGCGTGGCCGCCGTTGCGCAGGGGACCCTGAGTGATGGCGCGCTGCATGTGCATTACGAGAAGGGCCATGCGTCCCTCGCGAAAGACACGCTTGAGCAACTCGAGCAGATGCGCGAGCGGCTGTATGAGCGCCTTCCCCTCGGCGAAAAACCGGTGGACATCTACATCTGCGCCAGGCACAACACCTTCAACCGCATCGCCGGCCGCTATGGCGATTGGAACGTCGGCGGCGTGGCCATTCCCTCCGAAAACACCGTCGCCGTGAAGGCGCCCGCCGTCCTGTCGAATCCACAGCAGTACTTCGGCATCGCCCGGCATGAATTGGTGCACATCCTCCTCGACCGCAACGTCAATACGGATGCGCTTCCAAAGTGGCTGAACGAAGGCTTGTGCATGGTGCTCGCGCGGGAGCACCGCTTCGATGGATTCTGGACCATCGCCAACATGTACATCCGCGGACAGATCATGACCTATCCCGAATTGCTCGCCGTCATGGGGTCGGGCCCCGCCGAACTGCAGTTCGGCAATGCCTATGCGCAGAGCCGCTCGATGACCCGCTGGCTGATGCGCGAAATGGGCGAAGAACCGTTCTGGGCAATGGTCATGTCGCTTGAAGACCAGCGCTTCCTGCACGCCCTCGATGAATTCGCGGGCATCAGTCCACGCACGCTCTGGGAGCAATGGTTCGGCTCGCTGTGGATCTACGGGCTGCTCACTTCCTTGGTCACCGGCATTGGCTTGTTTCAGCTAGCCGCCCTGTTGGTGTTGATGGGCTGGGCGCGCAAGCATTGGCGGGCGCGCAAGAAGCTCGCGCAGTGGGAAGCGGAAGAAGAAGACGAGGTGCTGTTGCCATCGGAGGTGCTTCCCGATGGCGAACTCTACGACTGGGAATTGGAAGGCGGCGAAGACCAGGCGTACCGCTAGGCCTGCACGACTTTCGCTTCCGCCCCGGGAAGACCCCTTGTCGCGTTTCGTGTGTCGACGATCAGCTTTGCATGGTGCACAAGCGCCTCGTAATCGATCTGATCATGGTTGGTGACGATGAGCACGCAGTCGTATTTGGCGATGGCCGGCGCTTGCCACTCGACGCTTGCCTTGCCCTCGAATTCCGGAAAGTCGCGCGTAGGCGGAATGATCGGCACAAAGGGATCGTAGTAGTCCACCTCCGCGCCCTTTCTCGTAAGCAATCGCAGCAAGGTCAACGCGGGGCTCTCGCGCGGATCGCCGATATTCTTTTTATAGGCGAGCCCAATCAGCAAAATGCGGGAGCCTTTCACGCTGCGCTGATGATCGTTGAGCGCATCCGCAACCCGGTCCACCACGTAAGCGGGCATGGCCGTATTGATTTCGCCGGCCAACTCGATGAAGCGGGTCGGGCAGTCGTATTCGAGCGCCTTCCACGTCAGGTAGAACGGGTCGATTGGAATGCAGTGCCCGCCCAGGCCAGGACCCGGATAAAAGGGCATGAAGCCGAAGGGCTTGGTTTTGGCCGCGTCGATCACTTCCCATATGTCGATGCCCATCTTGGCGTAGACAATCTTGAGTTCATTGACAAGCGCGATGTTGACCGCGCGGAAGATGTTCTCCATCAGCTTGACGGCTTCGGCTGTACGTGCCGAACTCACGGGTACCGTGCGCGGCACCACTTGACGGTAAAGCATATCGGCAAGCGTCAGCGAGCGGTGGCAGATCCCGCCGACAACCTTCGGGATGCGTCCCGTCGAAAAATCGGGATTGCCCGGATCTTCCCGTTCGGGCGAATAGGCCAAATAGAAATGCTGGCCGGCGCGCATGCCGAGGCGTTCGAGTTCGGTCCGCAGGGGGCCCTCGGTCGTCATTGGATGCGTGGTCGATTCGAGCACGGCGAGATGGCCTTCGCGTATGTACGGGGCGATGGCCTTGGCGGTGTTCACGATGTAGGACAGGTCGGGCGCGCGGTGTTCCGTGAGCGGCGTCGGCACGCAAATGAGAATGGCGTCCACTTCGCTGACGCGGGCGAAATCGGTCGTGGCCTCGAACTGCCCGGCTTGCCGCAACGACACAATGCGCTCGCTCGGGATGTGGTGAATGTAGCTCTCGCCTTGATTGACGTGCTCCACCTTCGCCGGGTCGATGTCGAAACCGAGCACGGGAAAGCCGGATTCGCCGAACGTCAGCAGCAAGGGCAAACCCACGTACCCCATGCCGATGACCCCCACGCGGTAGTCGCGCGATTCGATACGTTTCATGAGGCTTTCGAATTCGACAGGCACGTGCGGTTCTCCCCCCTTCGGCTATAATCGTGCGCGCCGCGCACTGTCCTATAGCATAGCGCGCGGACAGCCGGCGCGGCATGTCGCCACGCACGACCTCTCATTCGCATCGCGGTAGAAAGGCATCCGCCGTGATTTATCCCAACGAAGCATACACGCGCGAGCGCGCCGCGTCGGAAATCGCCCGGCACTACGACGAGCTGGATCGCTGGTATCTCGAAGTTTGGGGCGAGCACGTCCACCATGGGTTGTGGGACTCCTTCTGGATGACGCAGCGCGCAGCCGTGCGCAACCTTACGCGCGTGCTCGCGCAGGAAATCGGCGTCCAGCCGGGTTGGCGCATCTGCGACGCCGGCTGCGGCTACGGCGCTACGTCACGCATGCTCGCCGAAGAGTATGGCGCGGAGGTCGTGGGCCTCACCTTGTCGCAGCGGCAATATGACTACGCCGCCGAAAAGGCAAAGGGCAAGACCAATCCCACGTTTCGCTGTCAGAATTTTTTCGACAGCCATTTCGACGAGGCATCGTTTGACGCGGCCATATCGATCGAAAGCTCCGAACATATGGACGACAAGGCGGCATTCTTTCAGGAGTTCTTTCGCATTCTGAAGCCAGGCGGACGGACGGCGTGCTATGCATGGCTGGCATGCGACGCGCCCGAGCCTTGGCGGGAGAAGTACTTTCTCGAGCCCATCTGCCGGGAGGGGCGCTTGCCGCATATGGGCGATGTGGCCGATTACCGGCGCCTGCTTGACGAGGCCGGATTCGTCGAAATTCGCTTTGACGATTACTCTGACAAGGTGAAAGGCACCTGGCCGCTCATCATCTGGCGTATGTGCAAACGGCTTGCCTGGGATCAGGAAGCGCGCGACTTCGTCATGAGCGGGCCCGAGAACCGGCTGTTCGCCAAGACCTGCTTTCGCATTTGGTTTGCCTACGAACTAGGCATCATGCGCTATGGGCTGTTCACTGCCCGGAAGCCGGCGTAGCTCCTCGTAGCCGCCGCCCGGCGCTTCTTCGCGAATAAGCTGGGAGTAAGGCGCGCAAGTCAAGCAACACGGGGCGGACGCGCTTGTCATTCATCAAGTCGGAAGGCTCTTCGCCGTCGTCGCGCAACGCCAAAATGATGTCGCGTGGCGACACCCGGTCAAGCGAGCGCGCCGCCTGATACGTCGGCGGGTCTGTGGCGAGTTCGGCGATGTACCCCGCACGCATCAAGACATCGAGCACTTCATCGATAATGCGGGTCGGCACGCCCCAGTGTTCGGCTGCTTCGCGCACGCTCAGGCCCTTTTCGCCGCGGTCGAAGCGCTCGGCGGCATCATGCATTAGGCGCAACGCGACTGCCTGCCGGTACGCATGCGACGCGCCGTCGGACAAGCGCTCCATGGTAAACGTGCGCACGTTTTGCGAGGCGAAGGTCAGCTCCGCCCCGAACAGCAACACGACCCAACTCGCGTAAATCCACATCATGATGAGCGGAAACTGCGCGAGCGCGCCATAGAGCAGGCCGAAATTGGCCATGCCGAATTGGAAGGTCGCATAAGCCCACGACACGCCAATCCATAGAAAGCCCGCGATAATGCCGCCCAGGAGGGCATAGTGCAGCT
>CAZLBS010000188.1:0-7015 GCA_964557505.1 uncultured Nitrospiraceae bacterium
TGGGAGCTTCCCGCAGGGCGCGGACTTCTTCAAAGCACAGGTCAAGCGCGTGGTCGAGCGATTCGGGGGCGACGGCGGCATACACCCCGCACTGCCCGGAGACGGCATAGGCCGAATGATAGGCGAACACCGAATACGCCAGGCCGGCTTGCTCGCGCACGCGGTCGAAGAGGCGCGAAGTCGAGCCGCCTCCGAGCACGCTGAAGAGCAGGTCATACGCATAACGCTCGGGCTCGCCCAGGTGCGGCCCGGGAAATCCGAAGATGATGTGCGCCTGGTTGACGTCGCGCGTGACAGTGTTGACGCCCGAATTGGCATCGGGCCGCGCGACCGGCGGCGGCGTCTCCCCGCGGGTGTACGGGCCGAACGCCTCTTCAATCCTTTCGAGAAACTCGCCCGGGTCGAAGTTGCCGGAGGCCGCGAAGTACATGTTCTGCGGACTGTATAAGCGGTGATAATAGCTGGCGATGTCGTCTTTGCTCATGGTGCCGACGGTGTCTTCCTTGCCGGCAATGGGGCGGCCTAGGGAATGCGCCGGCCAGAAGTGCTCCGTGAACAAATCATGCACCAGTTCATCGGGCACGTCCTCGGCGGAGGCGATTTCCTCGAGAATGACGCTGCGTTCTTTTTCCACGTCGATGAGTTGCGAATCCGTGACCACATCCGCCAATACCTCAATGGCGCTGGCCGCATGGGCAGCGAGCACCTTGCAATAAATGGACGTATAGTCGCGCGTCGTAAAGGCGTTCATGTGGCCGCCGTGCCGCTCGATGGCCTCGGCAATCTGGCGGGTGTTCCGCTTCGACGTGCCCTTGAACAGCAGGTGCTCCATAAAGTGCGACACGCCATTCAGGCGCTCTTCTTCGTGCGAAGAGCCCGCGCGAATCCAGACCCCGGCTGAAACCGAATGCACATGCGGCAACGGGTCCAATGCGACCGTCATGCCATTGGCGAGCTGGTGGATCATCGCGGTTTCGCTGGGCCGCAGAATGGTGGCCATGAGAACTCCTTTATGGAATGGTGATGCGCCCGTGTCAGGCAGGCGATTGTACCTGCTAAGCGGGGAAACACGAAAGGCGCCCCGGAACATCCGGGACGCCTTTTAGGTACAACGTCTTGCGCGGGGCCAGCGTTTACGGCTTAAGAGCGGGAGCGTTGCCGTCCCCGGCCGCCGCCTCCGCCGCGCCCCCGGTCTCCGCCGCGATCGCCGCCGCGTCCACGTCCGCCGCCGCCCCGGTCGCCGCCGCGTCCGCGCCCGCCGCCACCGCCGCCGCCATTGCCGCGGCTCTTGGCTTCGGCCATCTCTTCCTCACTCACCCGTCCAAGTTCGACGTCGGCTTGGAGCTTCGACATGTTCAAGCGGCCTTGCGAATCGATCTCGACCAGCTTCACTTCTACCTCGTCTCCAATATTCATCACGTCGGTGACTTGGCCCACGTGGCCGGGCGCCATTTCCGAAATGTGGACGAGGCCTTCCTTGCCGCCCATGATGCTGACGAAGGCGCCGAAGTTCATGATGCGGGACACGGTGCCATGGTAGATCTGGCCGACTTCCGGCGTGGCCGTGATGGCCTCGATCATGCTGCGGGCGATGTCGGCACTCTCGCCGCTGGTGGCAGCGATGACCACGGTGCCGTCGTCTTCCACATTGATCTCCGCGCCCGATTTCGCCTGGATATCGCGGATCACCTTGCCGCCAGGGCCGATGATGTCTCGGATGCTCTCCGGATCGATCTTGATTGTGCTGATGGCGGGTGCATAAGGCGAGATGCTGGCGCGCGGCTCGGCGATGGCCTTGCCCATTTCGTCGAGGATGTGCAGGCGCCCTTCGCGTGCTTGATGCAGCGCCTCGCGCATGATCTCGCTCGTGATGCCCGTGATCTTGATGTCCATCTGGAAGGCGGTCACGCCTTCGCCGGTGCCGCACACCTTGAAGTCCATGTCGCCAAGGTGGTCTTCGGTACCGAGAATGTCGCTCAAGATGGCGTATTGCTCGCCTTCTTTAATGAGCCCCATGGCGATGCCGGCCACTGGAGCCGAGATGGGCACGCCGGCATCCATCATGCTGAGGGTGCCGCCGCAAACCGTCGCCATTGAACTGGAGCCGTTGCTCTCGGTGATGTCGGAAAGGATGCGAATGGTGTACGGAAAGCTGCTCGTCGGGTCGGGCTCTTCTTCGAGGCCCTCGTCGAAAAAGGGCAAAACGCTTTCGAGCGCGCGCTCGGCCAATTTGCCATGGCCGATTTCACGCCGCCCCGGCCCGGCGATGCGCCGCACCTCACCGACCGACCAAGGCGGGAAGTTGTAGTGCAGGATGAAGCGCTTGAATTCCTCGCCTGCCAACTCCTCGACCTTTTGCTCGTCGCGGCTGGTGCCGAGCGTTGTCGTAACGATGGCCTGCGTCTCGCCGCGGGTAAACAGGGCCGAGCCATGCGCCCGCGGCAGAATGCCGACTTCGATGGTGATGGGCCGCACCTCATTCAATTGCCGCTTGTCAATGCGCGAGCGCGTCTCGATCACCTGCCCGCGCATCACATTCTTGACCGCCTTTTCGAAGGCCTCGCCGACCTCGCCCTCGACTTCAGCATAGCGCTCTTCGCCATACTCGGCAGCAAGCGCTTCTTTGATGCCGGTCTTCATGGCTTGCAGCGCATCTTCGCGGGCGTGTTTCTCCGGGATTTCCAGGATCTCAGCGAAGCGGGCCGAAACACGGCCACTCACATCATTCATGATCCCGGCATCGATCGCCTTCGGTTCGAATGCCATCTTCTCGACACCGCAACGGTTGCGCAATTCGTCGATGGCATCGCAAATCTGCTTGATGAAGCCATGACCAAACTCGAGGGCCTCGATGAGTTCGTCTTCTGACAACTCGAGTGCTTGGCCCTCGACCATGGTGATCGCGTCGCGCGTGCCCGCCATGACAAGGTCGAGGTCGCTCGCGTCCATTTCCTCCATGGCGGGATTGACGACGAATTCACCGTCGATCATCCCGATGCGAACCGCCCCAATCGGTCCGCCGAAGGGCACGCAGGAAAGATGTGTGGCGGCACTGGCGCCGTTGATGCTCATCACGTCCGGATTCGAGACATTGTCCGCCGAAAAGACCGTCGAGCAAACCTGCACTTCATTCAAGAAGCCCTTCGGAAAGAGCGGCCGCATCGGGCGGTCGGTCAGGCGGCACACCAAAATTTCACGTTCCGAGGGGCGCGCTTCGCGCCTAAAGAAGTTGCCGGGGATGCGGCCCGCTGCCGACGACTTTTCGCGGTAGTCGACCGTTAGCGGGAAAAAGTCCTGCCCGGGCCGTGCTTCCGGCGCCACGCAAATCACGGACAACACCGCTGATTCGCCGCTGGTGACCCATACCGACCCCTGTGCCTGCTTTGCGATTCGCCCTGTTTCGAAGGTCAGCTCTTTGCCGCCAACCTGTACTGAGACACGTTCCACTGCCATACTGCTTTTCTCTCCGTCTGTCCTGGAACGCATCCTTTGCAGGGGGTGTGACGGCGCGGCTGTGCGCATCCGCTTTCCCCGGGGACCCTCCGCGGGCGCCCGGCCGCGTCCCATCCGGCTGCCATGCCGGTTCCTCTATCGTTATGCTTTGTGCATTCGTCACGTGGATTGCTGCGTGCAGCACCCGGCCAGCCGATGCCTCGCACGCGTCTTGCTTCCCGCCGCCAGCCCGGCCAGCTTGCGGGAAGGATAGGCCGCCCACCGCCTCGTTACTTGCGTAGGCCAAGGGATTTCACAATGGCGCGGTACCGCTCGATGTCTTTGCGGCGCAAGTAGTCCAGCAGGGAGCGCCGCTTGCCGACGAGCTTCAGCAGGCCGCGGCGGCCGGCGAAGTCTTTGGCATGGGTCTTGAAGTGCTCGGTCAAGTGATTGATCCGGTGCGTCAAGCACGCAATTTGCACTTCTGGGGAGCCGGTATCTTCTTCCGACTTCCCGTACTGCTTGACATATTCTTTCTTGATCTCGGGAGTAATGGAGGCCATGTGCGGTGCACCTTCTTCGGTTATGGCCTGATACCCAGTCTGCCGGAGGTGCCCCGAACAGCCGCGAATCAGGCTGCATACGTTTCATGCGCGCCAATCCAGCGCCTATGCATTTACCGAAGGATAGCATGCGGATGGGCCGCGCGTCCACGCAGGGGGCTTGCCCGCGGCGATGTCGCGGCCCGCTAAGCGTAAGCGGGCTTGGTTGGCAGGAGCTGGCACGAACGTTGGCTCGGCTTCGGCGCTGAGTGGTTCAGACATTGGATGCCATGTGCCAAAACAAAAGAGGGAACCGCGAGCGCCGTGCGCATGTAAGCGCGTCAGGAAAGGGAGGGCGGGTCCGTGTGAGCGCCGCCGTTGGCCCGCCCATTTGCGCCATTCGAAGGATTGACCCCGTGGCTGCCATTGGTTTGATGACGGACTTCCGCGGTCGTCGAGACGTCTTCGCCGTGCTCTTCCAACGGTAGATGCTGTTCCGATGGCAGGAAGACGGTAAAGGTGCTTCCCTCGCCCTCGGCGCTTTCGACCAGCAAGCGGCCGCCGTGCGCTTCCACGAGCTTCTTGCTGCAGGCCAGGCCAAGCCCGGTGCCGCGCGAGCCCTTCGTCGTGAAGAAGGCCTCGGTAATGCGCGGCAGGTCGTTCGCCGAGATGCCGGCGCCGTTGTCTTCCACCTCGATGTAGAGGCCGAACTCGTTTCGCCAGGAAACAATGCTGACCTGTCCATCCGCCTTCTTGCGGCAAGCATCGACCGCGTTCAGGGTGAGGTTCAGCAAGACCCGGTAGATTTGTTGGTGATCGCACAGAACCACGCCGGCGGGATCCGGCGGTATCCTCAGGGCCACGTTCGACTGTTCAGCGAGCGGCCGCACCACCGCGAGCACCTCTTCAATGAGGGCGTCGAGGTCGCATGGCCGGACGGCTGGCTGCGAGTCGCGGCTGAACGACAGCAAGTCCAGCACAATCTTTTCGAACTTGTCGATGCCGCTCCGAAACTCTCGCCAGTTGTGGCGCACATCTTCTATATCGCCGGTATCCAGCGCGTCGTCGATGAATTCCTCATCCGCCTTCAGTCCCATGAGCACATTGCGCATGCAGTGACTAATGCCGGCGATGGCTTCTCCGAGGGCCGCGAGCCGCTCGTTTTTCATTTGCCGCTCGTTGAACCACAGATTTTCGACGGCAACGCCGACCACGCGGCCGATGGCGGTCAACAACTCGAGGTCTTGGTGGGAGAACTCCGCGTTGGCGTCTTCCCCGTCGACATACAGCGCTCCGATGATGTCGTCATGTCCGCAAAGCGGCGCGCACATCGCCGACTTGATCCCGTAGCTGAAGATGCTGTCGGCCCCGCTGAAGCGCTCGTCCGAATCCGCGTTCGTCGTCAGTACGGCAGTCTTGTGCAGGAAGACGTATTCAATGAGCGTCTGGCTGAGCGGCAGGCTTTCGGTGTCTTTCCCCGTGAAACGGCTTGCGCGGATGCTGGGCTGCTCATCCGCGCCGGTGCGAATCATGATGAAGCCGCGGCGCGCCTCGACGGTCTCGAACACGAGGTCAAGAATGCGGGCCAACAAATCATCCTGATCGAGCCGGGCTCCAAGCAATTGGGCAGCCCGGTAGAGCGTGGGCAAGTGTCCCGCCGACCCGCCGCCCGCTATGCGTTCGACCAGGCTCCCCGAGTTCTCGTAGCTGATGAAGGAACTGGTGTCGCTGAGCTTTTGCTGCGTTTCCCGGCGTTCGACCAAAACCGTGTACTTGGCCAGAAAAATCTCGTCGCCTTCTTTGATGGCGCGATGGCGTACCAACTCGCCATTCACGACGATTCCGTTGGTCGAGCCGAGATCCTCGACATGCAAGGCGCCGTTTACGACTTGAAGCTTCGCGTGATGCCGCGAGATGACGCGGTCCGGCAAAACAATGTCCGAACTGGACGACCGTCCCAGGACCATGGGCCGGTCGCCGACGCGAAAGCGGCTCACGTCCTTGCCGTCCTTACGCAGGGTCAATTCGTAGATAGCCACTGAACACTCCGCGCATTGGGCGCGCCGGCGCACGGCACGCATTTATCGAGCGCCTGCCCGTGCGCTCCATTATTTGTTATACGAAATTTCTTGTCTTTACGCAAGTACGCGGCCTTTACTGGTTTCGCTGAACGATAAATCCTCGATTAATGCGAATTAGTAGAGCCGACTTGCCGCATTCACGACAGGCCATGCCGTAATTATAGTAACCACTCGGGCGGGCTGCGGTTACAAGTCTATGACCCCGTGGCTCCTAGGCGGCCAGTACGGGGTAATGTAGCGGGAAAAGCCGCGCGGCACAAGAGGTCGGCGGCATTGTTGGGCCATATCTCGAGACGGCCGCTGTGTTGACTGAAGACCTCGGCAGCTGCGGCGAGGCCGAGATGGCCCGGCCAGCGTGCCGACGCGCGGCGGTCGGCCTTGGAGGAGCCTGCCGTTCTCATATGCAGTTCTCTGCTGCAAGCAATTTCAATCACGACGCATCCTCTACGCAGCGCCGTGCGCAACACAAGTTGGGCCCCCGGGCGGTCTTGCATGGCGCTCACGCAAAAGGCGAGCACGTCTACTATGGCCAGTTGCAGGCCGCGGCCATCCCCATTGATCCACTGGCGGGCGCTGAGTTCCTGTTGAATGCTCACGCTCCGGGAAAGCGCAGGGTCCAAGCTGCCTAGGGCCTGCTCACAGATGCCATCTATGTCGCATGGGGCGTACTCTGGACACCACAAGCCGCTCAAGACTTCGAGACTCCTCAGGAGCACATCGTCCCGTTCGGCGCTTTCTTTCACCAGCCGCGCGGCACGGGCCATGGCGCGCTCGTCATCGTCGTGCAGCGCCGCACTCAGATAATCTTGGCCGAGGCGCAAGGTTTGGGCCGTGGCTAGCAAGCGTTCGCGCACGGCGCCCGCAAAGCGGCCGGCGGTTTCCTGTTGAACGCGGCGGGCGGTCTCTTGGCGCTTGGCGAATTGCAACAGGGCTTGATATGCAAACACCGCCAATCCTTCT
>CAZLBS010000189.1:0-217 GCA_964557505.1 uncultured Nitrospiraceae bacterium
GCACGACATCCGCGCTGGTGAAGAACGCCTCGAACTATTGACGGGGAATGTGCAGACGCTCGACCGGCGCATCGAGCAACTCGAGGCGCGAACGCAAGAGCCGGTGCAAGCACAAGCACTTGGCGGCGTGACGGCGCCGCTCCTGCCGGCACGTGGACCGCGTGAATGGCTGGCCGCGGCATGCGGGGGCGCGCTCCTGCTGGGGCTTATGGCGGGG
>CAZLBS010000189.1:227-1777 GCA_964557505.1 uncultured Nitrospiraceae bacterium
GGTTCATGCGGGAAGCGATCGACACGGGCGTGCGCGGCGAGCGTGACGCGGGCGTGGTGACGCCGCTGCCGGTCCTGGCGCATATCCCGTTTGCAGGGCGGGTGAGCACTTCGGGGAGCGAGTCCTTTCAGGTGGACCTGCTCGGCACGGAACAGCCTGATGATGCCGCTGCCCGGGCGTTCCGCCGCATGCTGTCGCAAATCATCTATCCGCCAGATGGCGCCGCGGAATTGAGTACGTTTCTGATCGCGAGTCCGGCTCCGGGCGACGGAAAGACAGCGCTTGCCTGCAACATTGCGGCAGCGCTGGCTATGGCGAACCGGCGCGTGCTGTTGGTGGAACTCGCTCCGCAGCAGCACGGGGTCGAGCAGTGGTTCGAGCATGAGCCGGGCGCGGGGCTGGCCGAAATCCTAACTGGCCACGTCCATCCTGGGGAGGCGGTGCGCGGCACGCTTGTGGAGAATCTCTCGGTCCTGGGCGCCGGCCTTTCCGCGCAGGCCATCATGACCAAGCTTGCCAGCCGGGACTTGTTGGCCTTTTTCGAGGAAGCGGAGGAGAGCTTCGAGCATGTCGTGATCGATGCGCCACCGGCTTCATCTGGTGCGACGCAGTTGCTGGCGCCGGCTGTGGATGGCGTCTTCATTGTGTGCGGCGCGCGCCATAGCACGCTTGGCCAGTTGCGCCAATGCGTACGCGAACTGCATGAACTCAACGGCCACATCGCTGGTCTCGTGTTGAACACGCCGGAGCGCCGCGGGTGGCTGCATTCGCGGGATGCCGCGTCTGCCGAACGGTCCGCCGGCTCCGAATCCGGGCAGCCGCGGCCCTCCTGGGCACGCCATGAGGCCGAGCCGCCGATGATTCTCCTCTTAGAAGAGGAGCACATCCGCGAGCGCGCAGCCGAACGCGAGCACGGCACCTGACGCCTCGCCGCCGATTCCTTGTGCAGGCGCCGCACCCCCACGTACAATTTCCTTTTCCGGGGGATTGAAAGGCGCGCACCTTCCGCGACAGGAGAGCTTGCCATGCATAAATTGGTGTTGCTGCGTCATGGACAAAGCACGTGGAATCTTGAGAATCGCTTTACCGGCTGGACCGACGTGGACTTGACCGGGCAAGGGATGGATGAAGCCCGCGAAGCGGGACGGCTCATGCGCGAGGAAGGCTTCGAATTCGACATTATTTACACGTCGGTTCTGAAGCGGGCGATTCGCACCATGTGGCTTGCAGTCGACCAACTCGATCAGATGTGGGTGCCCGTCGTGCGGGACTGGCGGCTGAACGAGCGGCACTACGGCGCCCTGCAGGGATTGAACAAGTCGGAGACGGCCGAAAAGCACGGGGAAGAGCAGGTCAAGATCTGGCGGCGCTCATATGACACGCCGCCCCCCGCGTTGACCGAAGACGACGAGCGGCACCCCATGCACGATCGCCGCTATCAAAGCCTGCCGAAAGATGTGCTTCCGCTCACTGAAAGCCTGAAGCTTACGGTAGATCGCTTTGTTCCCTACTGGAACGACACGATAGCGCCGGATGTAAAGGGCGGCAAG
>CAZLBS010000189.1:1787-4795 GCA_964557505.1 uncultured Nitrospiraceae bacterium
GCAAGCGCGTGCTGATTGTGGCGCATGGGAACAGCCTGCGTGCGTTGGTGAAGTACCTGGACAGCATTCCGGATGATGAAATTGTCGGTCTGAACATTCCGACGGGGATTCCGCTGGTGTACGACCTCGACGCGGACTTGAAGCCCCTCAAGAGCGAATACCTGGGCGACCCTGAGGCGGCGAAGAAAGCCGCGGAAGCGGTTGCCAACCAAGCGAAGGCATAAGCCCCATGGCCGATTCCGCAGCTAGGACAGCGGCTGATCTCGCTGTTGCCCCGGCGGGCGTGCGGGCGGGGGATGCCATCCGCGATTATGCCTACTATAAGAATGTGTTCGCGGGCCAGCCGATGCCCTTCGCATTCGTCGACTTGGATTGCCTCGATGCGAACATCGAGGCGATTGCTCGCCGAGCGCAGGGGCGGCCGGTGCGGGTGGCTTCGAAATCCGTACGCTGCAGGGCCGTCTTGCGCCGCATCCTGGATTTTGGCGCGCCCTATTTCGGAATCATGGCATTCACCGCCCCGGAGGCCATATGGCTCGCCGAGCAGGGTTTTGACGACCTGCTGATTGGCTATCCCATTTGGCATGAAGCGCACATCCGGGGCGTTGCTGAAGCGAGCCGCGGCGTGCAGCGCATCGTGATGATGGTCGATAGCATTCCTCATGTCGAGCGCATCGAGTCTGTTCTAGCGGGAACGGACCTCGTGGCGAAGGTATGCATCGATATCGACATGGGCAGCGATTTTCCGGGGCTTCACTTTGGGGTATTGCGCACGCCCATCACTGAGCCAGAGGGAGCGCTGGCCCTTGCGCGGCGCATTCGGGAGTTGCCTCATGTGGAACTGGAAGGGCTTATGGGCTACGAGGCGCAGATTGCGGGCCTGCCCGATGCCGTTCCCGGCCAAGGCGTGAAGAACGCCTTCGTGCGCTTTCTGAAACAGCGCTCTATCCGTGAGCTATCGGCGCGGCGCGCGCGCATTGTGGATGCCCTGAAGCAGGCAGGCGAGCCCCTGGCCTTCGTCAACGGCGGCGGCACGGGCAGCATCGAATCCACGCTGACCGAAGACTACGTGACGGAACTGACAGCTGGTTCCGGGTTTTATACGCCGGCCCTTTTCGATGGTTATCGGCAGTTCCGGCATCTGCCGGCCGCGGGGTATGCCATTGCGATCGTGCGGAAACCCAAGCCGGGCGTGGTTACTTGCCAGGGCGGAGGATACCCAGCATCAGGCGGGCTCGGCCCCGACAAACTGCCCAAGCCCTATCTGCCCGAGGGGGCTGCGCTGACGAGCATGGAGGCGGCGGGCGAAGTGCAGACGCCCATTGCATACGACGGTCCTGAAACCCTCGAGTTGGGCGGCCCCGTATTCATGCGCCACGCCAAAGCTGGCGAACTCGCCGAACGCTTCAATGCGTTTCTCCTGGTTGCCAACGGTGAAATCATCGGCGAAGCGCCCACCTACCGGGGCGAGGGCAAGTGCTTTTTGTAGAAGGCTCTCGCGAACCCGGGCATCGTGCCTTCGGTGCAGGCGTGTCCGCGGCTTCTCGTCAATAAGGAATGTCGTCGAGTGCGGCGTGTGCGGCCCGGCGGACGAGTTCGACGGCGCGTTTGAAGAGGCCGCCCCGCTGCACCCAGGCGCGCATCCGCACGATGGCTTTGCGCTGCAGGCGGTACTGCGTCAATGGTTCATGCGGGCGTTTCGGGGGCTGTCCCGCGAGTTGTTGTTTCGCACGTTCAAGTGGATTCCACAACTTGGACAGGGGATAACCGCACGCAGCAAGATCCTCGGGTGCGAGGGCATTCACGGTCTCTTGCATGATGGCCAAGACACGTTCGTCTGCCAGGGCATCACGCGTCCACTTGTCAATCGAAGCTGTATCCGGGCGCGTATGCTTGCGCACCCCGATAGGGTCGCCCAGGCCTTCGGAGGCATCTCGCTTGCTTTCCCGGCCATACTCGATGGTGCCGGCTTCGTAGGGGACCCCGGCATGCGCATACACCTTAGCCATCACGGTTTGTGGATTTGAGACCAGGTCCTCATAGCGCACGTGAAGGATAGGCTCGGCGCCTTCGCGAATAGCTGCCGCAAGGGCCGGCACATAGCGCTGGACAATCGGGTTGTACCGGAGCGCCGCTTCGTAGTTGCTGTCGAAGAAGGAGTGCGCGTAAGACGCCAGCGTGGCCAACGGATGGCGGGTCAGGACAATGACGCGCGCCTCTGGAAACACCTGACGGATAAACGGCAGCACCAGGGCGTAGGCGGGCGTTTTGTCAAGGCACACAGACTTTCCCTATCCCTCGAGGGCGCGGGCATAGAGATGTCCGGCGTAATCTCTGCAGGCCTGCCAATAGGTTGCTTCGCCATTGGGCAATCCTTCGACAAATGCTTGTAGGGCTTCGGCCTGTGTATCGGGGTCATATGGCGCCGCATGGGTCTTGTCCCAATATCCGCTGTGCGCGAGCGGCGTCAAGAGGTGGGCTTCGGGGCCGCCATGTATGTGCGAATGGGTTTCGAGGATGCGCTCAAGCAGGGTGCTGCCAGAACGCGGCGCGCTCACGACAAATAGCAAAGGCGGCGGAACTGCTGCCATGCCGCTGTTGCTAGGTGCTTGCATCCCAAGATGTTAACGGTACTAGCCTCCCGCCGGCAAGACGGGCGCGCCCGCTTCTTTCGAATCCACCGGGCATAGCTGTTGACGATATAGGGCGAATGATATAGGCTGCAGAAAAGACAGTTGCTCTGGGGGAATTGTACGATGATTGAACGTCTAAGCGTCTATGCTTGCGTCCGAGCGTTGCTTGCCGCCATGGCGGTTGCGTTGATGCTGCTTTGCAGTCCCGCGGCATCGGCGCACCTCTTGCCGCCGAGCCCGTTTTATAACAACCCAAATCTTACGCCCCGGTTGACGTGCGACGAAGACAACAGCCACCGCTACTACGTGTACATTCCCGACACCTTGGATCAATCCGTGGCGCGGCCTGTCTTGTATGCGGCAGACGCCGGCGGG
>CAZLBS010000189.1:4805-5989 GCA_964557505.1 uncultured Nitrospiraceae bacterium
ATTTCGCGCCGTTGGCAGAGTTGTTCGAATGGTACCTGGTCGCCTCGGAAACCCTAAACAATGGAATTTATTTTGATACGCTGCCCGCGCAGCAGCGCATCCTGACCGATGAAATCAACCGCAAGCTTCATGTAACGCCCGACCGGCAATTCGCGACGGGCTTTAGCGGCATGGCGCGGGGCAGCATCATATGGGCGTCGCATTCGCCGGAGCACATCAAGGGCGTGTTGTGTATGGGAGCCGGTTATCCATGGTCGTATCCCTATCCTATTGTGCCGCCAAACAGCATGAATGCGTACTTCATTATTGGGATGGAAGATTTTCAATTGGGATTCGCGCGACGTCCAAGAAACGCAACGGTTTCTCGACTTTCTTGACATCAACAACGCGAGCGCTTTCTGGGAAGGCGACCATGTGTACCCGCCATCGGAGATGGCTCTGGACGCGCTTGTATGGTTGAATCGCAACGTGCCGTCATCGCCGCCCCGGGTGGTGGGAGAGGGTACGACGCCTTCTCCGCGCCCAGAGTGGCGCTGGCAGTCTGGGAACGCGGGGGCCGGCGTTTACCGCTACGGCTTCGCCGAGGGCGACTGGATTGAATCAGACTCGAAGATCCCGTATTTCCGCCCGCAAGAAGACTTGCCGCCAGGGTCGTATACGCTGTATGTGCAAGAGCGCCATTTCTGGAGCGGCGACTGGTCGGCGAGCGCTACGGCGGAGGCGCAGGTTGCCGCGGGGGTGCCGGGCAGCTCTATTGGCGGCCTAGCGGCTGCGATTGCGGGAATCGCCGCGGCAGGTAGTCTTGGCGTGCGCCGCTGGCGAACAGCGTAATATCACGTTGCTGCGGGCTTGCCCACGGGCGGCTTAGTCATCTGTCCTTACTGCGCCCGGGCCCAAGCTGTAGTCCACCTGCCGTACATCCACCGGCTCGCCGCAATGGGGGCCGCGCATCTCACCAGTGTGCCGCTTGCCGCCAAAGGCCATCAGCGCCCACACGATGGGATACAGGTTGAATCCCATTTGCGTCAGGACGCACTCGCAGCGTCTTCCTGTTTTTCTGGGATGTTGTAGAGGAGGGGGGCGACCGAGTGCTTCAGCCTGCGCCACGCCGCGTCATGCTTCAGAGGGGCGGGCATGATCTCGTTCTTGTACCAGCGCGGCGAGCCCGGTGATGATCTTGAACG
>CAZLBS010000189.1:5999-6985 GCA_964557505.1 uncultured Nitrospiraceae bacterium
ACCTATGCCAGCGCGATTCCTTTGACGCGATCGGCGGAAAGGAGTACAATTCAGTACTGCGGCGGCATAGCCAAATGGTAAGGCAAGGGCCTGCAAAGCCTTGATTCCCGGTTCGATTCCGGGTGCCGCCTCCATCCTTTATTTCATAGTTCTTGACGGCAGCGGGCGTGACGAATCTAAATCGCAGCGGTGCGGTTTGCGCAGGGCCCTAGTTGAATTCGATGCCCACACGGGCGAGGGCGCGCCGCAAGTTGTCGGGCGTGACGGGCTTTTTGAGGAAAACGGAGATGCCGTTTTCGGGCCGGCCTTCTGGCGGCGCGGGGAAATCCGGGGGCGTCATGGCGATGACGTGAGTGTTGGCATGGTCGGGGAGTTGACGCAGCCGGCGGCAAATATCGAAGGCGTCGATGCCGGGAAGCTGCATGCTAATCAGTAGGACGTCAGGCCGAAACAGGGCCAATTGGCGGCCCGCTTCGAAGGCATCGGCGGCGACTTCGAAATCGAACGGGATGCGCGCCTGGTCGAACGAGCGCCGAATGAGCGACGCAGCGGCGCTGTCATCGTCGACCACCAGAATCTTTTGTCCGGAGCCGCTCAGGTCTTGATGCACCGGAATGTTGTTGGACCGCAGAAAGCGGAGCAACTCTTCATGCCGGATCCGGCGGTGTCCGCCGGGCGTCTTGAAGACCTTGATGCGCCCGGATTCCGCCCATTTGCGGATGGTGTCAGCCGTCACATGGCAGTACGTCGCGACTTCCGAGGTACTGTAAGATTGTTTCTTTTTCATGGAGCGCCGTCATGCGGAGGTGCACGGGCTGGCTTCGGATAGCCCATGAGCCTCGCGGCTGCCTTGCCTGCAGGTGCCGCGGTTCGTTCGCCGTGGAACGCCCTACCCCTGCGCGCTCCGCGCCGCCCAATGACCAGCGCGCGCACGCCGCACCCTATGTGTCACGGGACGGTCCGCCGCCGTCCCCGGAAGCCTGCAT